>NZ_JBYRFX010000927.1:0-24209 GCF_057815775.1 Inquilinus sp. | reverse complement strand
GCCGGGCTGCTGTCGGTGGCGGCGGCATCCGCGATCACCGCTGCCGGCTCCGATGCCGAGGCGGCCGCCCCGCCCCCCTACACCGGCCCGCATGAGATGCCGCGGGGCGTCACCCTGCTGGCGATCCGGCAGCGCCATGGTGGCGAGACACTCGGCGTGAAGACGCCGAAGGGCGTGCTGGATGTCGCCAAGGCGAACACGCTGCTCGGCCTGCACGCCCCGACGACGCTGGAACGGCTGCTGCGGACGGGGAATGCGGCCGGCCTGGCCGCCCTGGTCGAGGCGGCTGCCGTGCCCGGTGCCGCCCCGGCCTGGCTGGACGAGGGCCAGATCACCTTCGGCCGGCTGTTCACCAACCCCGGCAAGATCATCTGCGTCGGCCTGAACTACAAGGCCCATGCGGACGAGACCGGGGCGCAGGCGCCGAAACAACCGATCCTGTTCAACAAGTACAATAACGCCCTGGCCGCCCATCAGTCGACGATCACGCTGCCGCCGAAAGATGTCTCGTATAAGTTCGATTACGAGACCGAGCTGCTGATCGTGATCGGCAAGACGGCGCGCAATGTCAGCGAGGCCGAGGCGCTGGACCATGTCGCCGGATACGCCGTGGGGCACGACTTCTCGGCGCGCGACCTGCAGCTCGAAACCGGCGGCCAGTGGATGGTCGGCAAGACCCTGGACGGCTTCGCCCCGATCGGCCCGTATTTCGTCTCGGCCGATCTGGTCGGCGATCCGAACGCCCTGGATATCCAGACCAAGGTGAATGGCGAGGTGCGCCAGTCGGACAACACCCGTAACTTCATCTTCAACACCCAGACGATGGTGTCCTACGCCTCCAGGCTGTTCGCGCTGGAGCCGGGCGACATCATCTTCACCGGCACGCCGCCCGGCGTCATCCTGGGCATGCCGAAGGACAAGCAGGTGTGGCTGAAGGCCGGCGACAAGATCGAAAGTTCGATCGGAAAGCTGGGCGTGCTGACCTTCAATCTGGCCTGAGCCCAGGCGCGACCGGAATCGGCGCCGGGATCAGCGCCCGGCGCCCCATTTCGCCCGGAACCGCGCCGCCGCACCGCCCCGGATGGCGCCGCCATGGCCGAAGCAGGCGACCTCGAAATTCTGCGCCGCCAGCCGGGCCAGGCTGCGCCGGCCGGCGGCGAAATCCTCGTAGCAGATCGACCAACCCAGGCCGAGCATGCTGCTGCACGCATCCGCCGCGAACAGCACGCCGCCATGCCCCGGCCACAGGAAGGCCAGCTGGCCCGCGCAATGGCCGGGGGCGGCCAGCGCCTTCAGCCCGCCCGGCGCCACCGGCAGCACGTCGCCGTCGCGCACATGGAATTCGGCCGTGGCCGGCGGCACGGTCTGGCCCATCCGGACGAAGGCCCGGAACATCAGATGCCGCAGCAGCCCCGGCGCCGGCCGCACCGGGCGGAACCCGCCCCCGGCCGCCGCGATCGGGGCGTCGAGCGGATGGATGTAGGCCGGCGCGCCGGTCGCTTCCTTCAGCGCCGCCAAGCTGCCGATATGGTCGGGGTGGGCGTGCGTCACCACGATGTGGCGGATGTCGCTGGGCTGTTTGCCCAGGCTGCGCACGGCGCCGAGGATGGTGTCCGCCTTGCCGGGGAAGCCGGCATCGATCAGCGTGCAACCATCCGGCGAGTCGATGAGGAAGGTGTTCACCGGGCCAGCGGGAATCGCATAGAGGCCGGGGACGATCTGTTTCGGGGGCATGGTTGTCCTGCTTCGGAAGAGTCCACCACGAGCGTGCCCCCACGCCGCATCGGCCATTCACCCGCCTGGCTTCGATCGCACCATATCCCCCGACACCGGCGCCATGCTGCCGAACGTCGCGGAGGGCCTGTCAGCCCGCCGACACCCGGAATGGCCGCATCGCCGCTTCGTCGACATCCCAGCCGGCGCCCGGCGCGTCCGGCACCTCGATATAGCCGTCCGGCGACGGCTGCAGCGGCGCGCGGTAGAAGACGCCGTGCTTCGTGTCGACCATCTCGGTGTAGCACTCGATGTACGACCCGTTCGGGACCGCCGCCATCAGGGCCGCGTGCATCTGCTGGTCGCCATGGCTGGAGATCGACAGGCCGTGGGTTTCGGCCAGGGCGGCGATCTTCATGAATTCGGTGACCCCGCCGGTCAGGCGCGCATCCGGCTGCAGAAAGGCGACGCCGCCGGTGGCGATCAGGTCGCGGAAGCCGAACTTGCCGTATTCCTGTTCGCCGGCGGCCAGCGGGATGGCGAGCTTCGACCCGATCCGGGCGTAGCCCTCGTAGTCGTCCGGGCCGACCGGTTCCTCGAACCAGAAGATGTCTGACTCCTCGACCCGGCGGCCGAACGCCACCGCCTCATGCGCCTGGTAGGCGCAGTTGGCGTCCAGCATCAGGCGGATGTCCGGCCCGATCGCGTCGCGCACCGCCCGCACCCGCGCCACATCCTCGGCCACCGGCACGGCACCGACCTTCATCTTCACGGCGCGGGCACCGAGGCCGACATAGCCGGCCATCTCGCGCTGCACGTCGGCCAGGGTCTTGTCGCGGCCGTAATAGCCGCCGGCGATGTAGTACGGAATCCGCCGGCTGCAACCACCGAGCAGGCGGTGCAGCGGCAGCCCCGCGACCTTGGCCTTCAGATCCCACAGCGCGAAATCGATCGAGGACTGGGCGTAGGTTTCGTGCCCGCGCCGGCCATAGACCTTGGGGTCGCGCAGGGTCGACCACACCTGCCCGCTCATCAGCGGGTCCATCCCGATCAGCGTCGGGATGAAGGCGTCGCGGATCGCGATCTCCCCGGGCGAGGCGCCGCCGATGCCGATGCCGGTGACGCCGTCATCGGTCTCGACCTTGACCACGCAGCGCCGGATTTCGGTCCAGGTGTGGGTGCCGTTCCGGATCGGGCTGGTCCGCGGCCAGGCATAGTATTCGGTCGAGACGCCGGTGATCTTCATCGAGCCTGCCTCAGTGCTCAATTGGGGAGCCGTCAGCATGCGCGCGCATGCCGACCTCGATCGGGCGGTAAGGATGCAGCGCCGCGACGCCGTCGACCAGCCGGGTGCCGAGGCCCGGCGCATCGCCGACCGCGACGGACCCGGCGGCGAAGACGGGGACCGCTGTGGTCAGCTCGGCCGCCATCAGCCCGGTGCCGGCGACATCGTCGGTGAAGCGCGCGGTCGGATATGCCAGGATCAGCAGGTTCGGCGTCGCTGCGGCGAAGTGGATCGACGCCATGGTGGCAACCGGCGAATAGGTGTTGTGCGGCACGACATCGACATCGAAGGCAGCGGCGATCGCCGCGATCCGGCGCGCACCGGTGAAGCCGCCGCACAGGCCGAGGCAGGGCCGGATGTAGCGGGCGGCGCCGGCCTGCAGCAGCTCCAGGAACTGCTCGGCAGAATAGAGCCGCTCCCCCGTCGCCACCGGGATGTCGAGCTGGGCCTGCACCGCGGCCATCGCGGCGACGGAGCCGGGGCGCACCGGATCCTCGTAGAACAGCGGCGCCAGATGCGAGATGCGGTTGCCGAAGGCGATCGCCTCGGCCGGGCGCAGCCGGCGATGGATCTCGACAGCCATGTCGGTGTCGTCGCCGATCGCGGCGCGCACTGCCGCCAGCGTCTCGAGGCCTTCGGCCATGCGGGCGGCGTAGGGCCGGTCGAACGGGACGCCGGCATCCTCGTCGAGGAAAGGGTTGATGTGGCCGATCGCGTTGAAGCCGGCCTGTTTCAGCGCCGTGCAGCTGGCCACCAGCGCGTCCCGGGTGTGGCCCTTGGCCTGACCATAGACCCGGATGCGGGAGCGGTAGGGGCCGCCGAACAGTGCGTGGATCGGCTCGCCGAGCCGCTGGCCCTTCAGATCCCACAGCGCCATGTCGATCGCCGACAGCGCCGCCATCGACACCGCGCCGCTGTAGCTGCCGAAGCGGCGCATCACCGCCCAGTGATGCTCGATCCGTTCGGCATCCTGGCCGGCCAGATAGGTCCCAAACTTCTCGATAGCCGCCGCCGTCGGCTCGATGTAGGCCCAGGCCGCCGCCTCACCGGTGCCGACCCGGCCGTCGCGGGTCTCGATCTCGACGAACAGGTACTTGTCGGCCCGGATGGGCGTGACGCGGGCGATGACGGACGGGCTGGGCAAGGCGGAGTCTCCACGGGCGAGCGTGCCGCATGCACTCTATGCCCGAACGCGTCATCCGCGCATCGGCCGACCCCGCGCTATTTCGCGCAGTTGCCCGGCGCCGGCTTGCCGGCGAGGCGGTCGCGGATCCAGGCGAGCTGGTCCGGCACCGATTCCGACATGGTCGGGTCGTGGTCGAGGCCGGGATAGCTGCGGAAGGTCACGGCCTGTCCGTTGGCGCAAGCCTTCGCCACCGTCTCCTTTATGCCGGCCAGCGGTACCGACATGTCGGCCTCGCCGGCGATGATGAAGATCGGCCCGCCCAGCGGATCGGCGCCGGCCGTGGTCTCGCGGTAGAAGCGCTGCACCCACGGGTTGTCCTTCCAGTCCGGCTTCAGCATCGCCGTGTCGTCGATGCCGAGATAGCTGGCATAGCCATACAGCCAGCAGCCCTCGGCCACGGCATCGTCGTAATGCGCCATGCCGGCGGCCGACAGCATGTCGCCCGGCTTGAACTCGGGATAGCGCGCCTGCACGGCATAGGCGTGCCAGGCGAAGTAGAAGCCGGCGCCCTTGGTCTCCTCCGGATGGGTCAGCAGCCGCGGCAGATGGGTCGCGCCGGCCACGGCCACCGCGCCGCGATAATCCGGGTCCTTCAGCGTCGCCTGCGCCTCGGCCACGCCCCAGGCGGCGAGCCCGCCCTGGGAATGGCCGTCGACCGCCCAGGGCCGGCCGAGGCCGGGCACCGCCGCCCGAGCGGCCGGGACCGACGCGATCACATCGTTCGCCTGGGCGACCTTGTCCATGTAGCGGTGCGGCCCCACGGTGCCGAGGCCGTGATAATCGGTGGCGACCACGGCGAAGCCCGCCTTGACCATGCCGAACAGGTCGTCGCCGTAATAGACGTCCTTCATCGCCGAAGGGGCGCAGGCCCGGGCCATGCCGCTGGTGCCATGCGCCCAGGCGATGATCGGCCAGCCGCCGGCGGGCGGCGCCCCTGCCGGATACAAAACGACGCCCGAGGTGGCGACGCCGGCGCCGTCCGGCCCGGTCGAGCGGTAGAGGATGCGCACCGCCTTGACCTCGGCGGGCAGCGCCTCGCTGACGAAGGGTTCCTGCCGCAGCAGGTCGCCCGGCTTGCTGGCGCCGAGATCGGCCGGCGTGTCGTAGAAGGCGGTGATCGGCAGCGCGTCGCCCTGCTCGATTGCCGCTGCCTCGGCCGGGGATTTCGGCAGGCCCGGGTCGTCGGCCAGCACCGGCTGGGCGCCGAGGCAGAGTGCCACGGCCAGGAGCGCTGCGCGTCGCGCCCGGGATGTCGGCTCACTGGATGGGACCAAGATCGTTCTCCCTGATGATGCCGGGGCGGTGGGCCATCGGCGCGCGCTGCCCTGCCTCAGAAATACGAATATATATTCGTGTTTGTCAATCTCAGGGCCCGAGCGGGCCGGATGAATTGATGCAAACATTGCATCACCGCCGCCGATGCCGCGGTGCATGCTTGGGCTTGGCACAACGCCAGGAAGATCCGGAGGACCACCGTGCCGGCCCCAGCCAGGACGCTGTACGACAAGCTGGTCGACAGCCACACCGTGCGCAGCTTCGACCCCGAGGGGCGACAGGTGCTGCTGTACATCGACCGCACCGTGCTCAACGAATACACCAGCCCGCAGGCCTTCACCGGGCTGCGCGAGGCCGGCCGCACGCTGTGGCGCCCCGGCGCAGCGCTGGGCACCGTTGACCATGTGAACCCGACCGCGGCGCACCGCACGGCGGCGATGCCCGATCCGGGCGCGGCCGGGCAGACCGCCTATTTCGCCGAGAACTGCCGTGATTTCGGCATCGAGCTGTTCGACGTGCTGCACCCGCTGCAGGGCATCGAGCATGTGGTGATGCCGGAGCTGGGCATGGTGCTGCCGGGCATGGTGATCGCGGCGGGCGACAGCCACACCACGACCTATGGCGCCTTCGGTGCCTTGGGCTTCGGCATCGGCACCTCCGACATCGAGCATTACCTGGCGACCCAGACGCTGGTGTATCGCCGGCTGAAGTCGATGCGCGTCACCGTCAGCGGCCCGCTGGCGCCGGGCGTCCGGGCCAAGGATGTGGTGATGGCGCTGATCCGCCGGATCGGTGCGTCGGGCGCGACCGGCTACGCCATCGAATTCGCCGGCGACACCATCGCGGCGCTGAGCGTCGAGGGGCGGATGACCCTGTGCAACATGGCGGTCGAATGCGGCGCGCGCGGCGCCCTGGTGGCACCGGATGAGCGGGTGTTCGAGTATCTCCGCGGCCGGCCCCGCGCGCCGCAGGGCGCCCTGTGGGACCAGGCCGTAGCCGCCTGGCGCCGGCTGGCCAGCGACCCCGACGCCCGCTTCGACCGCGAGATCGTGCTGGAGGCCGGCACGATCGAGCCAATGGTCAGCTGGGGCACCAGCCCGGACCAAGCCGCGCCGATCGGCGACCGCATCCCGGACCCGGCGGCGGAGCCCGACCCGGACCGGCGGCGGGACATGGAGCGGGCGCTGGCCGATCAGGGCCTGGCCCCGGGAATGCGGCTGAGCGACATCGCCATCGAGCGCGCCTTCATCGGCTCCTGCACCAACGCCCGGATCGAGGATCTGCGCGACGCCGCATCGGTGGTCCGTGGCCGCCACGTTGCCGCCGGGGTGCGGGCCATGGTGGTGCCGGGCTCCAGCGCCGTGAAGCGGCAGGCCGAGGCCGAGGGGCTGGACCGGATCTTCACCGAGGCCGGCTTCGAATGGCGGCAATCCGGCTGCTCGATGTGCCTGGCGATGAATGACGACGTGCTGGGCACCGGCGAGCGCTGTGCGTCCAGCACCAACCGCAACTTCGAGGGCCGGCAGGGCGCCGGTGGCCGGACCCATCTGATGAGCCCGGCAATGGTTGCGGCCGCCGCCATCAACGGCCGGCTGACCGACCCGCGCCAGCCGGTCGGGAGGGCCTGACCATGCAGCCATTCACCCTCGTCTCCGGCCCGGCGGCGGCGCTGCCGGCGGCGAATGTCGACACCGACGTCATCATGCCCAAGCAGTACCTGAAGGGCATCGACCGCAGCGGCCTGCGCGACGGCACCTTCCGCGACCTGCGCTTCGACGAGGCTGGCGCCGAACGTCCCGGCTTCATCCTGAACCGGGCGGGCTGGCGCGATGCAAGCTTCCTGGTGGTCGGCCCGAATTTCGGCTGCGGCTCCAGCCGCGAGCATGCGGTCTGGGGCCTCGGCCAGCTCGGCATCCGGGCGCTGATCGGCACCAGCTTCGCCGGCATCTTCTTCGACAACTGCGCCCGCAACGGCCTGCTGGCCATCACCCTGGACGCCGGAACCGTCGACCGGCTGATGGCGCTGGCGTCGGAGGCCGGCAGCAACCGGCTGGGCATCGACCTGCCGGGGCAGCGGATCACGCTGCCGGACGGATCCACCATCGGCTTCGACATCGAGCCGGGCCGCAAGGAGGCGCTGGTGCTGGGGCTGGACGCCGTCGGCACCACGCTGCAGCACCGCGACGCCATAAGCGGCTTCGAACAGGGCTATCTCGCGGAGCACCCATGGCTGGCCTGATCGAGCACGGCGCCTCGCCCTTCCTGGCCGGGTTCCGGCTGGTCGACGCCGCCGTCGCCACCGGCCAGACCATCCGCGCCGCGATCGGCGGCAAGGGCCCGCCCCTGCTGCTGCTGCACGGCCACCCGCAGACCCATGCCACCTGGCGCAAGGTGGCGCCGGCCCTGGCGCAGCACTTCACCGTGGTCGCCGCCGATCTGCGCGGCTATGGCGACAGCAGCAAGCCGGCGGGCGGCGAGCGCCACATCGCCTATGCCAAGCGCAGCATGGCGGCCGACCAGGTGGCGCTGATGCGGCTGTTGGGCCATGACCGCTTCGGCGTCGCCGGCCATGACCGCGGCGGCCGGGTGGCGCACCGCATGGCGCTGGACCATCCGGATGCGGTGACGCGCCTCGCCGTCATCGACATCGCGCCGACGGCGACGATGTACGCCCGCACCGACAAGGCATTCGCCACCCGCTATTTCTGGTGGTTCTTCCTGATCCAGCCGGAGCCGCTGCCGGAGCGGATGATCGGCGCCGACCCGGAGTTCTTCCTGCGCAAGCACATCGACGGCCAGAGCAAGACCCCCGGCGCGACCGAGCCGGCGGCCTTCGCCGAGTACCTGCGCTGCTACCGCGACCCGGCGACCCGCCACGCCATCTGCGAGGATTACCGCGCCGCGGCGACGATCGACCTCGACCACGACGCCGGCGATGCCGACACGCCAGTCACGGCGCCGCTGCTGGCGATCTGGGGCGCCCAGGGCACGGTCGGGACGCTGTACGACGTGCTGGAGACCTGGCGGGAAAAGGCCCGCGACGTCCGCGGTCGCGCCTTCGATTGCGGCCACACCCTGCAGGAGGAACGACCGGAGGAAACGGCGGCGGAGCTGCTGGCGTTCTTCTCGGCCTAGGCTTCGCGGCTCAACGCCGCCGCGCGGTCCCAGAACGCCTCGGCGGCCGGGCTCTGGCGGGCCTTGGGGCGGAACAGGCGGATCTCCATCGGCACCTCGTCCGCCCCGGCCCGCACCAGCCGGCCGGCGGCGAGGTCATCGGCAACCAGGCTGAGCGGCAACCAGGCGAGGCCGCGGCCGTCGCGCGCCATCGCCGCCAGCACGCCGGCGAGATGCGAGGAGAAGGCTGGTTCGGCCGGTGCCGCCCGCCCCGCCTCGCGCCACGCCGCCGCCAGGATGCGGCCCATGCCTGATTCGGCGGTGTAGGCGAGATTGGGCAGCTCCGTCCCGGCCAGGCCAGGCGCCATCACCGGCAGCAGCACGTCACGGCCCAGCGGGATCGACCGGAAGCTGTCGGCGGCCAGCCGCGACGCCGCCGCCGGATGGTCGTGGCACAGCAGGAACTGCGCCCGGCCTTCGACCATCAGCCTCTCGCAGGCAACCATGGTGTCGGCGGTCAATTGCACCGTGAGCGCCGCCGTGGCGTCCAGCGACCGCAGCCAGGCCGGGAAGAAGGTCAGCGACAGCGCCTGTGTCGCGGCGAAGCGCAGGGTGTCGGTGGTCGCCTGGGCCGCGACCAGCGCCGCCTCCCGCCCGGCCTGCAGCCGCCGCACCATCTCCTCCGCCGCCGGGCGGAAGCGTTCGCCCGCGGGCGTCAGCTGGACGGAATGCGTGCTGCGGTCGAACAGGGCGGTGCCGACCCAGTCTTCCAGCGAGCGGATCCGCCGGCTGAAGGCGGGCTGGCTGACGGCACGGCGCTCCGCGGCACGGGAAAACCCGCCCTCATCCAGCACCGCCAGGAAATCCTCGAGCCACACCGTCTCCATGCGCCGACTATGGCAAAGCCGGTGCCGGACCGCCATCGGCCGCCGCCGCCCGCAGGCGCTGCACCGTCGCCCCGAGTCCGTCCCAGGCCGGCCGGCCCGGGGCGAAGCGGCTGCGGAGATAGGCGACGAGATCGGTGACTTGGGCGTCATTCAGCGCGTCGCGGAAGGCCGGCATGGCGCCGTGCCGGCCCGCCGCCGGCCCCGCGGCACCGTCGAGGATCACCCGGACCAGATTGTCCGGCCGGTCGGAAAACAGGTTGCTGTTCAGCGCCAGCGACGGGCGGATGCCGAACAGGTCCGGCCGCTCGCCGCCCTCATGGCACACGGCGCAGGCCCCGTCATACAGCCGTGCGGCCGGGCTGGCGGCGACCGGGTCCTGTGTCGCCGCCACGGCGGCGGCGGCCTGGACGGCGCGGCTGTCCGCACCGGGATCCGGCGGGTTGTAGGAGGCGAGATAGGCCGCCATGGCGCGGATGTCGGTGTCGGGCAGGGCCGACAGCTCCGCCACCACGGGCGCCATCGGGCCGCCGGCCGGGCCGTGCAGCGGCGAATAGCCGGTGCGCAGATACTGGAACAGTTCGGCCTCGCTCCACGGCACCGGCGCGCGGGACAGCGCGGTCAGCGCCGGCGCCTCCCAGCCATCGGCCCAGCCGCCGGCGAGGGTGGCGGCATCGCCGCCCTTCTCCGCCCCCAGCGCGTTGCGCGGTGCGTGGCAAGCGGAGCAGTGGCCGAGGCCTTCGACCAGATAGCGGCCGCGGTTCCACTCCGCCGACTGCGCCGGCTCCGGCTGTAGTTCGCCCTGGCGCAGGAAAAGCGCGTTCCAGCCGGCCACCAGCGGCCGCAGGTTCATCGGGAAGGGCAGCGCCGTTTTCGGCGGCGTCGACGCCACCGCCGGCTGGGCCATGAGATAGGCGTACAGCGCCTGCATGTCGGCGTCGGCGATGCGTGTGAAGTGCGGATAGGGGAAGGCCGGGTACAGGTGATGGCCGTCGCGGCTAATGCCCTGCCGCATCGCCCGTTCGAAGGCGGGGTAGGACCAGGCGCCGATGCCGGTCGCGGCGTCCGGCGTGATGTTGGTGGAAGTGACCGTGCCGAACGGCGTCGCCATGGCATGGCCGCCGGCATTGACCACCCCATCCGGTCCGGTGTGGCAGACGGCGCAGTCGCCCAGCGCCGCCAGCTGGCGGCCGCGTTCGATCGTGGCCGCCGAATAGACCGACGGGTCGGGCCGGGCGATCGGCGCGATCTCCGGCCGCCACGGCAGTGCCGCCACCACGGTGCCGGCCAAGGCGGCACCGGCGCCGAGCAGCCAGGCCTTCCAGCCCTTGCGGCTGCGGCGCGGCAGGATGGGTGTGGCGAGGGCCAGGACCGGCGCCGGGGGCTGCGGCACCGGCGCGGCCAGCATGCCGGCCCGGGCCAGGGCGTCCTTCACCTTCTCCGGCGTGAAGGGCGGTTCGCGGAAGCGGATGCCGCAGGCGTCGTAGATCGCGTTGGCGATGGCCGCGGCGCTGGGCACCGAGGCGGATTCGCCGGCGCCGAGCGGCGGCTGGTCCGGCCGTTCGATCATCAGCGTGTCGATCGGCGGCAGATCCGGGAAGCCCAGGAACGGGTAGCCGCCCCATTCCCGCACCGCCGGCAGGCCAGCTTCGAACCGCACCTCTTCCCGCGTCGCCCGGCTGATCGACTGGACGATGTTGCCGTGGATCTGGTGCTGCACCCCGGCCGGGTTGATCATCAGCCCGGCATCGTGGCCGTTGGTGATGCGGGTGACCGCGACCTCGCCGGTCGCACGGTTGACCTCGACATCGGCGACCCAGGCCGACCAGGCGGCGCCATAGCCCGGGAACTTGCTGTGGACGTAGAGGGCATAGGCGAAGCCGCGGCCGCGCAGGATGTCGCCCTCGCCGCCCTCGGTCCCCCATGTCGTGCGCGGGGTCCAGCCGGCCTCGGCGGCGGTGCGTTCGACCAAGTCGCGCGCCCGCGGTTCGTGCAAATAGCGCAGCCGGTATTCGATCGGGTCGACCCGGGCCGCGGCCGCCGCCTCGTCGATCCAGCTTTCATGCGCGAAGGTGTTGGGCAGGGCCGAGACGCCGCGCAGCCAGGAGGCGCGGACGATCGGCGGCATGTCGTGGATGGTGACGCGACGGTTGGCATAGTCGTAGGGCGGGACCGAGGTGCGGTCGCCCATCTCGAACACCAGCGGCACCGGCGGCACCTTGCCGGTCAGCAGCAGCGCCAGGGTCGGGGCGCCGTTCGACGGGTAGCGCGACTGGTAGTCATAGGCCACGGCGTCGCCGGCGGCGTCGAGCCCGCCATCGACCTCCATCAGCTGGGCCGTGCCCTTCGGCTCCCATAGATGCTCCTGCGCGCGGGTCAGCTGCACCCGGACCGGCCGGCCGACGGCACGGGACAGCAGCGCCGCATCCGCCGCCACATCGTCGGCGCAGTTGCGGCCGTAGCAGCCCGCCGCCTCCATCCGCACCAGATCGACCGCCGCCTCCGGCAGATCGAGCAGCCGGGCAAGGTCGGTGCGCAACGGATGCGGGTTCTGGGTGCCGGCCCACACCTTGGCGACATCGCCGCGCACATCCGCGACGGCGCAGGACGGGCCGATCGACCCATGCATGTGGTAGGGCCAGACATAGCGGCGCTGCAGCCGGGTGGCGGCCCCGGCCAAGGCGGCGTCGACATCGCCGCGGTCCTCGACCCGCCGCGGCGTCGACGGGTTGGCGCGCAGCGCGGTGGCGAGGTCGCCGAGATCCGGCAGGGTGGGCACCGGTTTCCACTCGACCCGCAGGGCCTCGGCCGCCGCCGCCGCCTGCTCTTCCCGCTCCGCCACCACGCCGATGAAATCGCCGATCGCGATCACGGCGATGAACCCGGGCAGATGGGCGACCGAGCCCTCGTCCACCGCGACCAGGCTGGTGCCGACGAAGGGGCCGTGGTCGACACCGGCATAGGGCGGCCGCACGACCCGGCCATGCACCATGCCGTCGACCCGGAGGTCGTGGACGAAGACGGTGCGGCCGGTGGCCTTGGCCGGAATGTCGACCCGGGGCTGGCGCTGGCCGACCACGCGGTATTCCGCGACCGGCTTCACCGCCTGGCCGTCATCCAGCTCCAGCCGGATGCGCTCGCCGGCCAGGAGCTCGCCATAGGCGATGCGGCGGTTGCCGCCCTCGGTGCCGATCAGCCCGTCCTCGACCCGCAGGTCGGCCGCCGGCACGCCCAGCCGTTCGGCGGCGCGTTGCACCAGCGCCGCGCGCGCCTGCGCCGCCGCCTTGCGCAGCGGCACGGCCGAATGCTGGACGCTGTCGCTGGCGATGGTGGGGCCCTGGTTCGGGGCGCGGGCGGTGTCGCCCAGCACCATCTCGACCGCCGCGACGGCGACATCCAGCTCCTCCGCCACGATCTGGGTCAGGGCGGTGCGGATGCCCTGGCCGAGATCGACATGGCCGCAATAGCCGATGATGTCGTCCGCCGCCGACAGGCAGATGAAGGGTTCGACATCACCCCCGGGTGCGTCGCCGGCGCGGCGGTAGACAAGCAGGGTGTCCGCGGCCTCCAGCAGCTCCGCCGCGGTCAGGCCGGCCAGGGCCGACGGGGTCATGGCGCCCCCGCCCCGCCGGTCAGCACGACCGCGCGCCGGACCGAGGCCAGGATCTCGACATGGGTGCCGCAGCGGCACAGGTTGAAGCGCAGTGCCTCGCGGATCTCCGCCTCCGACGGCCGCGGATTGGCCGCCAGCAGCGCCACCGTGCGGATGATCATGCCGTTCAGGCAGTAGCCGCACTGGGCGCCCTGCTCATCGATGAAGGCCTGCTGCACCGGATGCAGATTGTCCTCGCTGCCCAGCCCCTCCAGCGTCGTCACCGCGTGCCCGGCCATGGCACCGACCGGAAGGGTGCAGCTGCGAGCCGCCTTGCCGTCGACCAGCACCAGGCAGGCGCCGCATTCGCCCAGGCCGCAGCCGTATTTCGGGCCGTTCAGCCGGAAGTCGTTGCGCAGCACCAGCATCAGCGGCGTGGCGGGATCGGCGGGCGACCGCATCTCCCGGCCGTTCACGCGCAGGACCGTGTCGGTTTTCTTCGCTCTCATCACCGGCCGGCCGACGTCCCCTGCCGGCGGCGCAGGGCCGGATCACGATCGGGCCCGACATCGATGCGCATGGTGCCTCGGACAGATGATTGCAGCGACATCGGGCAGTCTGAACCAATCATTGTTCGTATACAAACGAAGTTGTGACGGTTCAGCATCCATCGCCGCGAGGCATCGGGCAACCGTCACCCGGTGTCCGCGGCGGCGAGGAGGTGGATCTCGAGATCGCCGGGGCTGAGGCCGAGGGATCGGCAGAGGCGGATGGCGGCGACCTCGACGGATTCGGTGTCGAGCAGGTCCTCGACATCGGCCTCCTGCATCCGGGCCGCCAGCCCGGCCTGGAGGTCCGGAATCCGGCGTGGATCCGGCACGCCGGCGATGGCCTGGTCGAGGATGGCGGTGACGGCGGCCTGCCGGCGCGACCGTTCGGCCCGGACCGCGGCGGCGCTGCCCGACGGCCGGTCCGGCTGCGGCCCGCAGGCGAATTCCCCGCGCCGCCGGTGCCATTCCCGGACCAGGTCGAGGCCGCAGCACAGATCCGTCACCACCGAGGCGACCGGCCGGTCTTCGACCCGATCCTCTTCATCCTCGTAGAGATCCCTGATCCGCTCGTTGAGGTCGTCGGTCAGGGCCTCTCGGTTGCGTTCGGTGCCGAACCAGATCAGGTCGTGCAGGATGTCCAGCACCTCGCCGCGATGGCGGGCGCGCCGCGCCTTGCGGTCGGCCCTGTCCTGGGCGCAGAGGCCGTCGAGGGTGCGGGTGCGCAGGGCTAGTGCCTGCCGCACCGCCAGGGCGAAGCGGGCGAAGTCGCGGCCGGGATTGTCGGTCGCGGCCGGAGCCGGAGCCGGAGCCGGGGCCACATCCTCGGGCAGCGCTGCGCCGGCCTTGGCGGCCGGCGGCTGGGCTTCGGCCGCCAGGGCGCGGGCGGCGGCCACCTCGGCCAGCTGCATGCCGAGATCGGCCAATCGGGTCAGCGTGCCGACCTGCTGGAGTGCGAGGTCGCGGCGCAGGGCGTGGGGATCGGGATTGGTGGCGTTGTACATAGAACATATTAGGAACAAATCGCTAGGTCGTTTCAATGAACAATGCGTTTACACGGAGGGCTCCGTCGTGGCCGAGCGTCGGGCTGGACAAAGCCCGCGCCCCATGGATTGCTGGCCGGACCATCCGACCGGAGCCCCCTATGTCCCTCGACCTTTGGTTCGCCTTCCTGCTCGCCGCCGGCATCGTCCTGATCATTCCCGGACCGACCATCACCCTGGTGCTGTCCTATGCGCTGGGCCGCGGCCGGTCGCATGCCTGGTGGATCGTGGCCGGGGTGGCGCTGGGCGACCTGACGGCGATGACACTGTCGATGGTGGGCCTGGGCGCCCTGCTGGCCGCCTCCTCCGCCGCCTTCACGGTGCTGAAATGGATCGGCGCCGCCTATCTGATCTATCTCGGCGTCAAGCTGTGGCGCGCCGCGCCGACGGCCGAGGGGCTGGCCGCCCCCACCGAGAGGTCGCCGCGGGCCATGCTGCTGCACGCCTTCGCCGTAACGGCGCTGAACCCGAAGAGCATCGTGTTCTTCGTCGCCTTCCTGCCGCAGTTCGTGCATCCGGAGGCGCCGCTGCTGCCGCAGATGGCGGTGCTGGTGGGGACCTTCGTCACCCTCGCCGCGCTGAACGCCGCCGCCTATGCCTGGATCGGTGCCCGGCTGCGCGACACCATCGGCCGGCCCTCGGTGCTGCGCGTGATCAACCGGGCCGGCGCCGGCGTGCTGGTCGCCGCCGGCTTCGCCACCGCCGCCTGGAATCGATCCAACTAAGAGGTAAGCCCGGCGGCGGCGCGTACGACACCCACCGTCACGCCCCGCCGGGTCTTGATCTCGGGCGCCAGCCAGCGGCCGGTGATGTCAGGGTCGGCATCATCAAGCGCGCCGATCCGCTTCAGGATCGCGGCCATGGCGACATTCGACGCCCGCTCGGCCCCGTCCTCGATCTTCAGGGCGACGCCCAGGCCGTAATCCGGCAGCACGGCGCAGAACACGCCTTCGGCGCCCATCTTGGTCATCACCCGGCCGCGGCAGGCCTGCATGATCTCGGTGTCGAACCGGCCGGTGCCGGCGACGAAGAAGGGCTGGGCGCCCCAGGCCTTGCGGATGCGCAGCACCGCGGCGCGGCGCTTTTCCGGCAGGTCGTCGGGGTCGGCGATCTGCGCCATGGCGAAGGCCAGGCCTTCCAGCGGGATGGCGATGGTCGGGATCGAGCAGCCATCCGCCGCCCAGGGCGCAGACCCCAGGCCGCAGCCGGTCATCTGTTCGAGCACGCCGAGGATGCGCTGCTGCACCGGATGGGTGTAGCGGACATAGCCCTGCGTCTTCTCGCCGAGATGGACCGCGGTGGTCAGGAAGCCGGTGTGCTTGCCCGAGCAGTTGTTGTGCAGGGCCGAGGGGTGTTCATGCCGGCACACCAGCGCATGGGCCGAGCCTTCATGGAACGGCAGATGCGTGCCGCATTCCAGGTCGGATTCGGACAGGCCAATCTTCGCCAGCCAGGCGGCGACGCGCTCGACATGGCCGGGTTCGCCATTGTGCGAGGCGCAGGCCAGCGCCAGTTCCTCGTCGCCCAGGCCGAAGGCGTCGGCCGCGCCGCTTTCGACCAACGGGATCGCCTGCAGCGACTTGATCGCCGAGCGGGCATAGACCGGCTGGGTGATGTCGCCCCAATGGCCCTGCACCGCGCCAGTACGGTCGACGATCAGGGCGCTGCCGCGATGCCGGCTTTCCACGACCGAACCCCGCGTCACCTCGACCAGGATCGGCGCCCCCTCGGCGCCGAGGTCGGCGGTCCCGGTGACAGGACCGTGGTCGTGCCCGTGAGCGTGGTCGTGATGGTCGGTCATGATCGTCTCGCCAGGATGAAGGCGGTGCGCGCCCCGGGGAAAGCAGGGCCGTTCCGGCCGCACCTTGCCCTCGCGCCCGGCTCGGGGCAAGGTCGGAACCGGACGAGACGGACGGGATCGGATGAAGGGTTATTTCGCGATCGGCTGCGAGGGCATCAGCAAGCCGATGAATGTCGGTGCCCTGATGCGCACGGCCCACGCCTTCGGCGCCAGCTTCTGCTTCACGGTGGCGCCGAACACGGACGAGGTCGATTTCGGCTGGAGCGACACGTCGAGCGCCGCCGGCACCGTGCCGCTGTACAGCTATCCCGACGTCGCGTCGTTCGCGCTGCCGAAGGGCGCGGCCCTGGTCGGCATCGAGCTGATGGCCGAGTCGGTCGAACTGCCGAGCTTCCGCCACCCGCGCCAGGCCGTCTATGTCCTGGGGTCGGAGCGCGGCGGCCTGTCGCCGGAGATGACGGCGCGCTGCGACCATGTCGTGCAGATCCCGACCCGGTTCTCGCTGAACCTGTCCCTGGCCGGGGCGCTGGTGCTGTACGACCGGCTGATCTCGCTCGGCCGCTTCGCCCCCCGGCCGCTGATGCCCGGCGGCCCGACCGAGCCGCTGGCGCCGCATGTCCACGGCGCCCCGAAATTCATCGGCGGCGGCTGAACGGTTCAAGCCGGGGCCGCTGCTTCGCGGCCCCGCGCCAGCCGCAGCGGGGAGTAGCGCACCTCCGCATGTAAAGCAGCGGCTGAATATTCCACACAATTTCTGCCGGATATCAGTCGATCACCATCGCCTATCAAATCCCGGCATCGCTGAATTCCGGGAGATTAAAATATAAATCCATCGCCCTTAACCTTTGGTAAACTCCGTTTACAAGGGCGAAACAGTCCCCATCTGTCAGGACGCACACGATCTTTCCCGTCGCCATGGCGACGACACGTGTGACGCCGGGGCCGGGCCCCGCGACACGGATCTGAACGATCCGCTGATGCCGCGATCGCCGGCCACCGACTTCAGATGAATTGAGGACAGAGACATGGTCATGTCGCAATCCGCACGCCCGGCCGGCCTGGTCGTGCTCGGACTTCTCGTCGGGGCGGTTTCCGCCCAGGCCGCCGAACCGCGGTTCCTGCCCCAGCCCCTGTGGACCCAGACGGCCGAAGCCTCCGGCGCCGATGCTGCCGGGGCGCCGAACGACTCGGACGACAACAGCCGCAATGACAGGATGGGGTCCGTGGCCGTCGGCCACGTGTCCGGCCAGCCCGGTGCGGCCGCGACGCACAGCCACGGCTTCGGCACCAGTCATGGCAGCCACGGGGGCGGTGGTCATGGCGGTGGTCACGGCGGCCGCTGAGCCAATCGGACCGGGCCGGGGCCAGCCGCCCCGGCCTGCTCAGCGTGCGGGTGCGGCCAGCAGTGACCGCACCGTCGCCGCCAGGGCGTCGGCGGCGTAGGGCTTGCGCAGGGTCGGCAGGTCGGTCGGCACGCCATCTTCGGCGCCGTAGCCGGTGGTGAACAGCACCTTGAGCAGCGGCCGCTCGGTCCGGACCCGCGCCGCCAGCTCCGCCCCGTTCATGCCGGGCAGGCCGACATCGGTAACCATCAGGTCGAATTCGGTGCCGTCGAGCAGGCGCAGCGCCTCCGGCGCGTCGGCCGCCTCGGCGACATCGAAGCCGCCATCGGTCAGGGCCTCCACGGCCAGAAGACGTACCAGCACGTCGTCTTCCACCAGCAGCACTCGTCCGGCACGCATCGGGTCAATCGTCGCTTCAATCGGATTCACGGGACCGATTCATGGCGGCAAACACGGCGCGGGGCAACCCTCCATGGACCGGCTGCCCCTTAATGAATTGTCGCGCCCACCGGGACGGCATGCGCCACGATCTCGGGCGGCGGCGCCTGGTCCACCACCGCCGGCAGCACCACCCCGCCATCGCGCAGCGTATCGGCCACGGCCAGGAACAGCGGGCCGCACAGCCGGGCCGCCGCCGGGGTCAGGATGGCGCGGACCAGGAACGGCGCCCACAGGGCATCGCCCTGCTGGTGCAGGGCCACGACATCCAGCAGCAGCCGCTCGTCCTCGGTCACCTGCCGGCAGCGCGGGCAGTTCACCCGGATGGTGCGTCCGGCACCGTGGCCGATGAAGCCCATCAGGTCGTCCACCGCCTCCGCCGCCGCCGGCACGCCTTCGTCGCGGAAGGCGGTGCGCAGGTTGGGCAGCACCGGCATGTCGTGGCGATGGCCGACGACCCAGACCCGGACGGCCCACAGCAGCAGCGTCTCGGACCGGGTCAGCGGCGGCGCGGAGGCGTCGTCGCAATCATGGTCTTCCTCGCTCATGTCGCCACCGCCCGGACCAGGCCGAAGGACGGCAGGTTGGCGGCCCGCGGCGGCATCGGCCGCGGCGGCGCAGACGGCCGCTGCAGGTAGACGCCGGCCCCGGCCAGCATCTCGCCCAGCTCCGCGCACAGCCCGGCCGCGGCGCGGCAGGCGGCGGCGGACAGCATGCCGCGCAGCACCAGCGTGCCGGAGACGCCGCGGCCCGACTGGCCGATGGCGACCAGATCCAGGATCTGGCGCTCGTCCTCGGTCACGGTGAAGGCGCAGGGCACGCCGATCTGGACCCGCCGCTCGGCGCCGAAGCCGACGATGCGGGTCAGCAGGTTGATGTGCTCGGCCGCAGCCTCGGCACCGACCTTGCGAAAGGCCAGGACCACCGGGTGGTCGGTCGGCGCACCGGTCTTCAATCCGACGACACTGAGCCGCAACGCCCATAGCACGAGCTGCTCGGCGAATGGCAGCGCCCGGCGATCGGTCGGCTCAGTGATCAGGTCTTCGTCCATTCCGGACTCCCTGGGTGAACAGCCCGACTATATGAGAACGATTATCAATCGCGAATCAAGATCCATGTAACGCCGGTGCACCGTCCGCCGTATTGGAGTCAGGACCCCATCACAGGATCACGCCATGCTCCGCCCCCGTCTCGGCACCGCCCTGCTGGCCTTTGCCGCCCTCACCGCCGCCCCGGCCCTGGCGGCAGAGCGCCCGGTGGTGGTGGAGCTGTTCACCTCGCAGGGCTGCTCGTCCTGCCCGCCGGCGGACGCGCTGCTGTCGACCCTGGCCGACCGGCCCGGCGTGCTCGCCCTCGCCTTCCATGTCGACTATTGGAACCGCCTCGGCTGGGTCGACCCGTTCTCCGGCGCCTGGGCCACGGCGCGACAAAATGCCTATGCCGCGCAGTGGGGTGCCGACCAGATCTACACGCCGCAGGCGGTGATCGACGGCGCGACCGACGCGGTCGGGTCCGACCGCTCGGCGCTGGAGACGGCGATCGCGGCGGCCAAGGCCGACCCGTCAGTGCCGCTGGCGATCGCGGCGGCGGCCGGTAAGCTGCAGGTCACGGTGGACGCCGCCGCCCCGGCGGGCGCGGTGCTGTGGCTGGTCGGCTTCGACAACCGGCATGAGACGCCGGTGCGGCGCGGCGAGAATGCCGGCCAGACCCTGGTCGACCGCAACGTCGTGCGCAGCCTGACCCGGCTGGATGGTTGGACCCCCGGCGGCACGGTGGCGGCGGCGCGGCCGGCCGGCGACCAGGCCGCCGTGCTGCTGCAGGCGGCGGATGGCCACATCCTGGGCGCGGCTCGTTTATAGAGCCTCTCAGACTGTCGGAGACGTCGTCCGGCGTGGCCCGAACAGCCCGAACAGGGAGCGGTTGAGCAGAGTGCCGAGACCGACCAGCACCGCCACGGCACCGCCATGCCAGACCAGCACCATCAGCGTGGCCTCGTCGCCATGGAACATGTCGACGGCGCAGGCCGACAGCGCCGACGCCGCCAGCAGCCCGCTGGCGATCGTCGCGACCGGCCGCACCGGCCCGGCGAGGCGCAGCATCAGCAAGAGCGCCACCGAGAGCGGCAGGCTGATCAGGAGGATCGAGCGGAAGCAGAAGAAGCTGGTGCCGAACGCGAAGCCTTCCGGCCCGAGGCGCACCCAGTCGGTCATGCAGCCATAGCCGATCGAGAACAGCCAGAGGGCCAGGCCGGGCAACGGCACCAGCGCCCAGGCGCGCGACCGGTCCGGCAGGCTGACATGGAAGGCGGCGATGGCCGACAGGATGCCGGTCAGCAACGCGCCCGCCCATTCCAGCTGGTAATGGGTCTCGCCCATCTCCTCCATGAAATCGGGCCGCATCCCGACGGCCCAGACGACGGCGGCGATCATGGCAACGGCGATGGCCAGCCAGAACAGCGCGCGCAGCAGCGGCGGCCGCAAGGGACGGACCGGCTGCGCGTCGGCGGCCAGCTGCGCGATCAGGTCTTCGGTCCGAGTCTGGCTCGTCTCGGTCATTTCGGTCCCAACGCCCCCTTCAGCGCCTTCAGCGCGCGATGCATCGCGACCTTCAGCGCCGGCACCGACGCGCCACTCGCGGCCGATGCCTCCTTCAGCGACATGTCCTTCAACTTCAGCAGTTCCACCGCCTGGCGCTGGCCGGGCGGCAGGTCCGCGATCGCGCGTCGCAGCGTGATCGAATCGGCCTCTAGTCCTGTCTCATTCGTTTCGGGGGCGGCAAAGGTTTCCTGGAACGGTTCGATCGCGGTCTCGCGCCCGGTGGTGCGGATCTGGATCCGGACCCGGTCAACGATGCGCCGCCCGGCGATCGCGACCAGCCAGGGCTGGAAGGGGCGGCCGGGATCGTAGGTCTGGCGGATGCTGTGCAGGGTCAGCAGCACGTCCTGCACCGCGTCCTCGGCATCGGCCGGGCGGCGCAGCGAACGACGGGCCAGCGCCCGGAGATAGGGGGTGATTTCGGTCAGCAGCCGGTGATAGGCGGCGCGGTCGCCCGCTTGGGCAGCGGTCATCAACGCCGACCAGCCGGCATCGCGCCGCTGGCCCGGCGGAGTCTCCGCTGTGGAACTGGTCATGCTGGCGATCGACGGCGCAATCCGGACATCGGCGCCGAGACTAGGGCCCGGACCGGCGGCGTGCGAGGAAATTTTCCGGCCGGCGTAACCTGCCGCAGCCCGATGGATTCCCGCTGTTGCGCAAAGCTAGCGGCTGCAGGCCATGACCAGCTTGCCCAGCCGGTCGCGCAGATCGGGTGTCGTGTCCGGCTGCAGCGCCGGCCATAGATTCTGCGCCACCACCCCGTCGACCATGCAGCCGCAATAGGCGTGGCAGCTGTCCATGCCGCCGCCGCGCGATTCGCATTCCAGCTGGCAGTTGATCAGCAGCGGTGCCGGGTCCGGCGGCGGCGACAGCATCGCCTGCGGGTCGCGGCCCAGCGCCATGCCGAGCAGCAGCAGGGCGCCGATCAGGATCGGCTGGTGCAGCAGGTAGAAGCCCAGCGCATGCCGTCCGGCCCAGCGCAGCGGCCGGCCGATCGCGCCGCCATCGACCGTGCCGCCCGGTGCGCGGGCCCGCAGCCACAGCCGCGCCAGGCCGATGCCCAGCAGCACCGGCCCGAACCAGGGGAACAGCGGCTCATAGTCGTTGCTGCGCGCCGCCACGGTGCCGAGCCCGAGCCAGAGCAGCCAGGACGGGTCGAACAGGGTCGACCGCCAGGCGATCGGCAGCGCGATTACGGCGAGGCCGAGAATCAAATTGGCCCAGGCCGGCAGCCGGAGGAACACGAGCCCCAGCAGGCTGGCAACGGCGATGCTGTGGAGGATGCCGAAGAAGATGTATTCGTCCGGCAGGATGAACCAGGTCGCGACCGTGACCGCGGCGGCGGCGAGCACGATCTTGCCCAGGCGGATGGCCCAGCGCCGCCAGTCCCGCCCCTGCCCGTCCCACAGCACCAGGCCGGCGCCGACCAGGGCCAGGAAGGTGCCGGCGATCAGGTAGCGCGCGACGATCCAGGCGACGCCGTTCTGCAGGTCCCAGTCGACGAAGCGGAAGAACTTGAGATCCCAGGAGAAATGATAGAAGGCCATCGCCAGCAGCGCGAGGCCGCGGAGCAGGTCGAGGACCGGCAGGCGGCCGGGACGCGGGGAAGTCGCCATGGCCTTCCGATACCGCGCGGCGCTGCGGCTGGCCAGCCCTAACCCTGGCGCACGAACACGCCGTCCATGCCGATCAGCCTGGCGGTGCGGCGGTTGAAATAGCCGGGGATGAACAGCGCCGGGGCGAAGCCCAGCTCGGCCATGTGCTGGATCATGTCGCGGTACGAGGGTTCGCCGGCATAGACCGGCACGATCGACAGCTCCATCTGCACCGCGGCGATGCGGGGCAGCACGCCGCGCGCACCTTCCAGCACCCGCTTTTCGGTGCCCTGGGTGTCGATCTTCAGCAGCACCCGGTCGCCCGGCCGGGCATGGCGCGGGAAGATCCGTTCCAGCCGCGCCTGCGACGCCACCTCGGTGCCGACATAGGCGGAACCGTCGAGCAGATCCGCCATCTCCGCCGTGAAGTCGAGCACCGAGCTCATGTCGCTTTCGCCCGAGACCTGCAGTGTCACCGGCGTGTCGCCGTCGCCCAGCGCCAGCCGCGATTCGACGGTCCAGCCGGCGTCGTCCGCCGCCACCGCGGTCAGCGCCGCATGAGCGGACGACAGCGGCTCGACCGAGACGATGCGGCCGGCATAGCCGCCACGGCGCAGCCGCTGGCCGTACTGGCCGACATTGGCGCCGACATCGAACACCAGGGTGATGCCCTGGTGTTCGAGCACCCGCATCAGGTTGCGGGTGTCCTTGGAGACAGGATCGGTGGAAACGGCGGCGGAATCGGCCATCGGCGGTAGTCCGGTTAGAGGCTGCTTGGAAATGCGCTGGCGAGAGTCGAATGGCGGTGGTTTCGAGAACCGGAGCGCAGCGGACATCTTCGTCCGTGAGCACCGGAAGCGGAGAAACTGCCGTCAGGCGGCCGCGTCAGTAGCATTACCAAACAGCCACTCAGGAGTGGGCCCAGTCCCAGTACAGCTCCCGCGCCCGGGTGTAGAACGGCCCGGGCTGCAGGTGGCGGTCCTCAAGGCGGATGCAGGGCAGGACCTTGGCGAAGTTGCCGGTCTGGAAGATCTCGTCGGCCGCCCGCAGCTCGTCCGGCCGGATCGCGCGCTCGACCACCTCGACCCCATCATGGCGCAGCAGCTCGATCACCCGGCTGCGGGTGATGCCGGCCAGGAAGGTGCCGTTGGGGATCGGCGTGTGCACCGCGCCGTCCTTGGCCATGAAGATGTTGGCGGTGGCGAACTCGGCGACGTTGCCGATCGGGTCCAGCATCACCGAATTGGTGAAGCCGCGCTGCTTGGCCTGGCGCATGGCGAAGCCCGATTGCGGGTAGAGGCAGGCGGCCTTGGCCAGGGTCGGCGCCATCTCCGGCGACGGTCGGCGCAACCCCTGGGCGAAACAGGCGGCGTCGTCGCCCGGCAGCGGCAGCGCCGATTCGTAGATCGACAGGCAGAACCGGGTCGACGCCGGGTCGGGCTCGATCCAGCCATCCTCGGCCCAGAACATCGGCCGGATGTAGACCGCGGCGTCGTTCGGGAACTTCGCCAGCCCTTCGCGCGCCAGCGATTCGATCTCGTCCGCCGTCCTGGTCGGCGCCAGCCCCATGAACCGGGCCGAGGCGACGGCGCGGACGCAGTGCCGGTCGAGATCGGGCGCGACGCCTTCGAAGCCGCGGGCGCCGTCGAAGATGATCGAGGACATCCAGGCGGCGTGCGACAGCGGCCCCATGATCGGAGGATTGCCCTCCTGCCAGGTGCCGTCGAGGAAGGTCAGCGCGTATCTCGCCATTGGCCCATCCGATCCCGTAAAATTGACCGTCGGAGCATAGGCGAGC
>NZ_JBYRFX010000926.1:0-3178 GCF_057815775.1 Inquilinus sp. | reverse complement strand
TTCTTGATCTCGTGCGACACGTCGGCGGCGAAGCGCTCGATCGCGTCGATCCGGGTCCACAGCGCTGCGGTCATCGCCCGCAGCGCCGCCGCCAGCTCGCCGATCTCGTCGCGCCGGCCGCTCATGTCGGGGATCTCGATCTTGCGGCCGCGGCCCTGCTGCACCCGCTCCGCCGCCCGCGCCAGCCGGCGGATCGGCCGGGTGATGGTGCCGGCCAAGTACAGCGACAGGATGATGGTGACCGCCAGGGCGATGGCGAAGACCTTCAGGATCTCCTCGCGCACCGTCTGGATGTTGCCTTCGATGTTGATGCCCTCGCGGGTCATCAGCACGGCGCCCAGCACCAGGCGCACGCGCTGGACCGGGACGGCGACGCCCAGCATCAGCTTGCCGTCCTCGCGGGCCCATATCTGGCGGCCGACGCCGCCGGCCAGGGCGGCGCGGACGCTGGCATAGTCGTTGCCCTGCTGGTCCTGGCGCTCGACATAGGCCGGCCAGCGCTTGCGCGGCCCGGCGAATTCCGAGGCCCAGTCATACGCCGTGTCCCAGGCCTGGCGAATCCAGCCCTTGGTCACCGGCGGCAGCAGCGGCCGCACCTCGATGATGCCGCCGGGCTGGCCCAGCATCCGGCTGTCGGCCACCAGCTTGCCGTCGGCGCCGAACAGCCGGGCGCGGGTGTCGTTGGCCTGGTAGACGCGGCGGACGATCTGGCGGGCCTGGTCGGGGTCCAGCGACTGCACCGTGTCGATGCCGCCCACGACGGCCCCTTCCGCCAGGTTGGCGGCGAAGATCGTCGCCTCCGCGGTCAGCGATGCCAGCTCGTTCTCGATCAGCCGTTCCTGGTAGGACGACAGGTACAGCATGCCGCCGACCAGCATCATCAGCGCCATCATGTTGACGGCCAGGACGCGGGCGGTGAGCTTCGAGAAGGCGCGGCGGCGCAGCCGGGTCACGGGCGCGTCGACGGCCCGGCCGCCGACCGGCGTTGCCGTGATCGGCTGCACCTCGGGGACCGGTTCTACCCGGGCGGTCTGGTCCGCACCGTCCTCGACGACATCGCCGAGGCGCGGCGCGGGACCGCGGGAGGCTCTCAATGGGGCCGTCATGCTGTCATGCGGCAGTCAGGTTCCGATCGCGGACCGGGGCGACCGCCGGTGGCCATCCGGCGGATGCCGGGGGCCGGGGCGGCGGCCGACGCGATCAGGCCTCCTTGTAGCGATAGCCGACGCCGTACAGCGTCTCGATGTGCCCGAACTCGGTGTCGACCACCTTGAATTTCTTGCGGATGCGCTTGATGTGGCTGTCGATGGTGCGGTCGTCGACATAGATGTGCTCGCCATAGGCGGCATCCATCAGCTGGTCGCGGCTCTTGACGTGGCCGGGGCGGATGGCCAGCGCCTTGACCAGCAGGAATTCGGTGACGGTCAGGTCGATGGTCTCGCCGCGCCACAGACAGGCATGGCGGTTGCCGTCCAGCGTCAGGTCGCCCCGCGCCACCACGGCGGCCGGATCGGCCGGGGTGCTGTCGGTGGCCAGCTGCTCGCGCCGCAGCAGGGCGCGGATGCGCTCGATCAGCAGGCGCTGCGAGAACGGCTTCTTGATATAATCGTCCGCCCCCATGCGCAGGCCCAGCAGCTCGTCGACCTCGTCGTCCTTCGACGTCAGGAAGATCACCGGCATGTTGGTGGTCTTGCGCAGCCGGCCTAGCAATTCCATCCCGTCCATGCGCGGCATCTTGATATCCAGCACGGCCAGGTCGACCGGCTTCTGCAGCAGCCCGCGCAGCGCTTCGTCGCCGTCGGAGAAGGTGCGGACCTCGTACCCCTCCGATTCCAGCGACATCGCCACCGATGTCAGGATGTTGCGATCGTCGTCGACCAGCGCGATGGTCTGGGCCATGGCCCCCTCCACATTCACCACCCGCCCCCGGCGAGTGAAATCCCTCGATGCCGGCGACGCTGAACGCCCAATATGGCGTATCTACGGCTAAAATGACACTTGGACGCGGTAATGTTCTGGAAAACCAGCGAGGTAGCCCCGGAGGTGGGATCGCGATGACGACATTGGACCCCGGCCCGGCCGAACGCGCCCGGACATTGCTGCGCCGTCTAGACCGCGGCGCCCTGGCAACGCTCGATGCCGATGGCGCTCCCTATGCCTCGCTGGTGCTGACCGCGACCGACCCGGCGGGGCATCCGCTGCTGCTGATCTCGCGGCTGGCGGAGCACACCGGCAACCTCGATCGCGACCCGCGGGCGGCGCTGCTGTTCGACGGCACGGCGGGGCTGGACCAGCCGCTGACCGGGCCGCGGCTGACCGTGTCGGGGCGAGCCGAACCGGTGGTCGACCCGGCGCTGCGCGCCCGCTACCTCGCCCGCCATCCGGATGCGTCAGACTATGCCGATTTCCCGGATTTCGGGCTGTGGCGCCTGCGGGTCGGGCGTGGCCACATGATCGCCGGCTTCGGTGCCATCCACCGGCTCGACGCCGCCGAGCTGGTGATCGACCCGCCGGCGGCGCTGACCGCGGCGGAAATCGGCATCGTCGCCCATATGAATGACGACCATACCGACGCCATCGACCTCTACGCCCAGGCCCTGCTCGGCCGGGCCGGCACCGGCTGGCGGATGACCGGGATCGATGCCGACGGCGCGGATCTGCGCCTGGGCGGCGCCGTTGCCCGCCTGGCCTTCGCCGCACCGGTGACGGATGCGGAGACTGCGCGGAAGGAGCTGGTGCGCCTGGCCCGCGTGGCCCGCGCCGGCGGCCTGGCGGATTAGCCCAACGCCTTCAGCCGCTCCATGGTCTCGACCAGCGCGGTGCGGATGCCGGGCTCCATCGCGGAATGGCCGGCATCGGGCACCACGACATAGCCTGCCTCCGGCCAGGCGCGGTGCAGCTCGTCCGCGGTCGTGATCGGGCACACCGTGTCGTAGCGGCCCTGCACGATCGTCGCCGGGATGTGGCGCACACGGCCGATCTCGCGCAGCAGCCGGTCGCGCGGCGTGAACAGGTTCTCCGCGAAATAGTGCGCTTCGATGCGTGCGAGGCCCAGCGCGTGGTTGTCCTCGGCCGCGGTGGTCACGATGTCCGGGTTCGGCAGCAGGGTGGTGCAGACCGCCTCGTAGACGCTCCAGGCACGGCAGGCCGGCATGTGGACCGCCGGATCGGGATCCAT
>NZ_JBYRFX010000925.1:0-3027 GCF_057815775.1 Inquilinus sp. | reverse complement strand
AAGGTGCGCAGCGTGGGGGGCATGGCAGGCATCCGCGACAGGTCGGCGCGAAGCATAGCCCGCCCGTGCGCCCGTGCCATCGCTTCAGGGATGTTCGGCTTCGGCGTGCACGCGCTCGCGCCGGATCAGGAACAGGCCGCTGGCGACGATGATGCCGGCACCCACGAAGGTCCAGCCGTCGGGCAGCACCTGCCACACCAGCCAGTCCAGCCCCAGGCCCCAGGCCAGCGCGCTGTATTCGAAGGGCGCCACCACCGAGGCCTCGCCCGATCGGAAGGCCTCGGTGACGGCCACCTGGCCGAGGAATCCCGCGACACCGACGGCCACGATGACCCAGGTATCGGCCGCGCGCACCGCATGCCAGTCCGGCCAGGCCAGGGCACCGGCGCCCAGCGCGGTCATCGCCAGCATCCAGAACACCATGCTCTGCGTGCTGTCGGTGCGGTGCAGCACCCGCACCGTGATGGCCGACAGCGCATACCCCGCCGCCGCCAGCAGCACCGCCAGCCCGGCCCAGGTGAGCACGCCCTCGCCCGACGGCCGCAGCACCACCAACACGCCGAGCAGGCCCACGCCGATCGCGGCCCAGCGCCGCGGCCCGACCTTTTCGCCCAAGAGCGGCACCGACAGCGCGGTCACGATCAGCGGCGCAGCCATGTAGAAGGTCATGACATCGGCCAGCGGCAGCCCGCGCACCGCGAGATAGAAGGTCGCGACCTCGGCCGCCATCAGGCCAACACGCAGCAGGTTCATCCAGGGCTGGTCGGGCGACAGCAGGCCGCGGATGCCGCGGACGATCCAGGGCAGCAGCAGCACGAAGGCGGCAATGCTGCGGATCAGCAGCACCTGGCCGACGGTGTAGTCGGCCACCAGCCATTTGCCGAGCGCGTCGTTGAAGGTGAACAGCGACATGCCGGCGAAGAACAGCAGGATGCCGGGCCCGTGCCCGCCCTCGGCCTTGTTGATCCCGACCGCCGCCATGCGCTTCCCCCAATCCATTGGGGTCCTGTCTGACCGAGGCGGCGGCCCGGCAGAAGCGGAAAGGCCACGGGCCGGGCATGCGCGGGGGCGAATCGCACCCCGCGCGATACTCCGACGCCGGTCCGGAATCAGGTGCGGCGGGCGACCACGAAATGGGCGACGGCGCGCAGATCGTCGGCCCGGTCGCCGAACACGTCGAGGTGGCGGCAGGCCTGGTCGACCAGCATCCGCGCCTGCGATTCCGCCCGTTCCAGGCCGAGGATCGAGACGAAGGTAGCCTTGCCCGCGGCCTGGTCTTTGCCCGGGGTCTTGCCGATTTCCTCGGCCGCGCCGCGGACGTCGAGCAGGTCGTCGGCGATCTGGAAGGCCAGGCCCATGTCATGGGCATAGGCCTGGAGCGCACCGCGCCGGGAATCCTCGACCTTGCCGAGGATCGCCCCGGCCTCGCAGGAGAATTCGAACAGCGCGCCGGTCTTCAGCCGCTGCAGCCGGGTGATGGCGCCGATCTCGGTCAGCGGCGTCTGCTCCGCCTGCATGTCCAGCGCCTGGCCGCCGACCATGCCGGCCGTGCCGGAGGCCCGGGCCAGGGCCGCGACCAGGGCAATGCGGACATTGGGGTCGGCATGGGTCTCGGGGTCGGCCAGCACCTCGAAGGCCTGGGTCAGCAGCGCGTCGCCGACCAGGATCGCGGTGGCCTCGTCATAAGCCTTGTGCGTGGTCGGCTTGCCGCGGCGCAGATCGTCATTGTCCATCGCCGGCAGGTCGTCATGCACCAGCGAATAGCAGTGGATCATCTCGACCGCGGCGCCGACGCGCAGGGCGCAGGATTCGGAGACGCTGAACAGCCGCGACGACGCCACCACCAGGAACGGGCGCAGCCGCTTGCCGCCGCCCAGCGCGGCATAGCGGATGGCCTCGGCCAGCGCCGGTTCGCCCCGCTCGGGCTTGGGCAGAAGCCGGTCCAGGACGCGCTCGATCTGCGCGCCCGTCTCGGCCATGGCTCGGCTCAGATCAGTCACGAAGCACCCTCACTCGAAAGTCGCGGGTTTGACGGCGACGCTGCCATCGGCGGCGCGCGAGATCATCTCGACCCGCGCCTGCGCCTCGCGCAGCTTCGTCTCGCAATGGGCACGCAGCAGCGCGCCGCGCTCATAGGCGGAAATGTTGTCGTCGAGCTTGCCCTGCCCGGCCTCGAGCTGGCGGACGATGGTCTCCAGCTCCGCCAGGGCATCCTCGAAGCTCAAGGTCACGATCTCGGCAGGGATAGGGCGGTCGGCCATGGACGGTCCGTTTTCATTCGGGCGGCGACAATAAGCGCGGCAGGAAAAAGAGGCAACGCCCGCCGGCCGTTGCTCCGCCGGCCGTCAGCCCTGGCGGGCCAGCACCCGGCCGGCGAGGTAGAGCGAGCCGCAGATCAGCACCCGGCCGGGCGGGTCGCCGGGCCGCACGGCGGCAGCAATGGCGGCATCGAAATCATCCGAGGTGGCGACATCGGCCAGGCCGGCGGCCCGGGCGTGCTCGGCCAGGGTCTCGGCCGACAGGCTGGCCTCCTCACCCGGGATGCGCACGGTGCGGATGGCGCGGGCGAAGGGCGCCAGCGGCCGTAGGAACTCCTGCGGCTCCTTGCTCTCCAGCATGCCGCAGACCAGGTGCAGCGGCCGGGGGGCGAGGCCGCCGAGCCATTGCCCCAGCACCTCGCCGGCGCTGTCGTTGTGACCGCCGTCGAGCCACGGCTCCCAATCCGGCGGCAGCAGGGCCGGCAGCGGGCCGCGGGTCAGGCGCTGCAGCCGGGCCGGCCATTCGACCGACGCCAGCCCGCGGCGCACTGCATCCTCGGGAATGTCGAACCCCGTCAGCAGGTCGCGCAGCCGGATCGCAGTGGCGGCGTTGCTGAACTGATGGTCACCCGGCAGGGCCGGACGCGGATAATGCCGTTCGCCCGACCCGGTGCGCAAGACGAAGCCATCCGCCGCCGGGGCCACCGACCAGTCGCGCCCGGCCAGATGCAGCGGCGCGCCGGCCGATTCGGCCGCCCGGGTCAGCACG
>NZ_JBYRFX010000924.1:0-4554 GCF_057815775.1 Inquilinus sp. | reverse complement strand
TCTATCCAGCGTCGAGCTTGGACCCGGGGTGAGGCCGAGGATTGCGATCCTTTGCCTCGTCGGGAACCGGGCATCGGAATCGATCGCCGACGGCCGCGCCGCACAGGGGCGGCGGGCGCATCGGGATCAGGGCGGGGGATCTCTTGAACGTGCCGATGATCGCGCTGCCATGGGCGGCCATCTTCCTTGCCGCGGCGGCGGTCTGGTTTCGCCCGCTGCGCGGGCTCGCCCTCGGGCTGCTCGTGCTCGGCTATGGCGCGGCGCTGGCCGAAGGGCTGCTGGGGGTCGAGGCCGCCGGGCCGATCCTGCTGCTGCTGGCCGCGGCCGCCGCGGTGTCGCAGACCCGCAGCCGCCCGATCGGCTATGCCGGGCATGCCCTGTTCATCGCCCTCGCCATCGCGCTGTCCCTGCATGTGCTGCCGGGCTTCCACAATCCACGGGTGATCGACGCCGAACGCCTCACCCCGGATGCCGTGCCGTTCACCCTGTACCTCAACCTGGACAAGCCGCTGGCCGGGTTCTGGCTGCTGCTGGTGCTGCCCTGGATCCAGCCGCCCGCAGCCTCAAGGTGGTGCTGACGGCGGTGCCCACCTGCCTGGTGGCGACCGTCATGGTCTGCCTGGTCGCGGCGGCGTCGCTGGGGCTGGTGGTGTGGGCGCCGAAATGGCCCGATCTCCTCTGGCTCTGGGCCCTGAACAACCTGCTGCTGGTCTGCCTGGCGGAGGAGGCGGTGTTCCGCGGCTATGTCCAGGGCGGCCTGACCCGGCTGCTAAACCGCAAGCCCTATGGGGAGGTCACGGCCCTGCTGGTATCGGCCATCCTGTTCGGCCTGGCTCATGCCGCCGGCGGATGGCAGTGGGTGCTGGTCGGCAGCGTCGCCGGCATCGGCTATGGCGTGGCCTACCGGCTCGGCGGGCTGCGGGCGTCAGTGCTGGTGCATTTCGGCCTGAACCTGCTGCACATCTCGCTGTTCACCTATCCCTCGCTGCAACTGACGGTGTAGGCGGCGGGGCGGCTGGGCTATCGTGGCCGCACCGCCGATCCTGAAGCTTCGACCTGGACCCCATGCGCCGACTTCCCGCCCTGACCGCCATGAGGATCTTCGAGGTGGTCGGCCAGACCGGCAGCTTCACCCGGGCGGCGGAGCGGCTGAACCTGACGCAGAGCGCCGTCAGCCGGCAGGTGCGCCACCTGGAAGACCAGCTCGGCCAGGCGCTGCTGGTGCGCCGCCACCACAGGCTGGAATTGACCGCCGCCGGGGTGCAGCTGTTCGAGGCGCTGCAGCACGCCTTCCACGAGGTCGAGCTGGCGGTGCGCGGCATCGAGGAAAAGGGCAACCGCAACCGGCTGCGGCTGAACGTGCCGCCGACCTTCGCCCGGCGCTGGCTGATGCCGCTGCTGCCGTCCCTGCGCCGCGCCCATCCGGATCTTGAGGTCAGCGTCGGCACCAAACTGTCGGACAGCCTGGCTGAGCGCGGGCTGCTGGACTGCGCCATACGCTTCGGCGACGGCGAATGGCCGATGCTGAAGGCGACGCTGCTGATGACCGAGCGGCATATCGCGGTCTGCGCCCCGGCGCTGCTGGAGGATGTCGACCGCGACCGGCCGGTGGATCTGTCGCGCTTCACCTTCCTGCATGTCCTCGCCTCGGACGACCGGCGCTACCTGACCTGGCGGCACTGGCTGAACGCGGCCGGGCTGGACGATGTCGACACCCGCGGCGGTCTCGAATTCGACCTGCTCGACCTCGCCATCGAGGCGGCGTGCGACGGGCTCGGCGTCTCCGTCGTCGACCGCTTCATGGTCGAGCGCGAGCTGGCGGCGGGCCGCCTGGTCCAGCTGCTCGACGTCGAGGTCGAGGGCCATGAATCCTACTGGCTGGTGACCCGGGCGGAACGGGAGGAGGGCACCAACGTCGCCCGCTTCCGGTCCTGGCTGACCGCAGCGATCACCGGCGCGGCGTGAGGCAGCCGGCAGCGGCCTCGGCAGCGCGTCGTTTCAGGAAATCCTGTTCGCGCCGGTTGCCGGCCAGCGCCGCGGCGGCTTCGAAGGCGGCGCGGGCCTCGCCGTGGCGGCCGAGCTTGTGCAGCAGGTCGCCGCGGACGATCGGCAGCAGGTGATAGCCCTTCAGCACCGGCTCGTCCGCCAGCCGGTCCACGATCGCCAGCGCCGCGCCCGGGCCTTCGGCCATGCCGACGGCGACCGCGCGGTTGAGCTCGACGATGGGCGAATGCACCAGCGCCGCCAGTTCGGCATAAAGGCCGGCGATGCGCGGCCAGTCGGTCTCGTCAGCCGTCCGCGCCTGGGCATGGCAGGCGATGATGGCAGCCTGCAAGGCATAGCAGCCGCCGGCGCCGCCGAGCGCGCGCAGCCGGCCGAGCGCCTTCATCCCGCGCCGGATCTGCAACTGGTCCCACAGCGCGCGGTTCTGCTCCAGCAGCAGGATCGGGTCGCCCGCCGCATCGGTGCGGGCCGCCATGCGCGAGGCGTTCAGCTCCATCAGGGCCAGCAGCCCGTGGGCCTCGGGCTCCTGCGGTGCAATGGCGGTCAGCACCCGGCCCATGCGCAGCGCCTCGTTGCACAGCTGCGGGCGCATCCAGTCCTCGCCGCGCGCGGCGGGGTAGCCTTCGTTGAAGATAAGGTAGACGACCTCCAGCACCGAGGACAGCCGCTGCGACAGCTCTTCGCCGCGTGGGGTCTCGTAGGCCAGGCCCGAGTCCGACAGCGTCCGCTTCGCCCGCACGATGCGCTGGGCGATGGTCGCCTCCGGCAGCAGGAAGGCGCGGGCGATCTCCTCCGTCGTCAGGCCGCAGATCATCCGCAGCGCCAGCGCCGCGCGGGCCTCGCGCGGCAGGCGGGGATGGCAGGCGGTGAAGATCAGCCGCAGCAGCTCGTCGCCGATATCGTCGTCCAGGGCGGAGTCGAGATCGGGCATCGCCTGCTGCTCCTCCTCCAGGTCGCGGGTAATCATGGCGTGCTTGCGCGCCAGCATCTGGCGGCGGCGCAGATGGTCCAGCGCCCGGCGCTTGGCCGCCGCCATCAGCCAGGCGCCGGGCCGCTCGGGCACGCCGATCTCCGGCCACCGTTCCAGGGCGATGACCAGGGCGTCCTGGGTCAGCTCCTCGGCCAGCGGCACGTCGCGCAGCATCCGCGCCAGGCTGGTGATCAGCCGGGGTTGCTCGATCCGCCAGACGGCCAGGATCGCGCGATGGGTGTCGGCGGCCGTCATCGCCGCCGACACCGTCTGCGAGGCCGCCGCGTCAAGCGCCGGCCGGGCCGTCGCAATCGGCGGCATCGGCCAGGACCCGGATCTCGCAGGTGCCTTCCCAGCCGGGCATGTGGTCCTTGTGCAGCTGCAGGAACTCCACCGCCGACGCCACGGCCTCCTCCTTGCTGCGGAACTCGAAGATTACATAGCCGCCGATGACCTCCTTGGCCTCGACGAACGGGCCGTCGAGGACGCTGAGCTGCCCGTCTGTCAGGCTGACCCGTGCGCCCATGGGCATCGGCATCAGCTGACCGCCATCGAGCATGCGGCCGGTCTGCAGCTCGCGATTGGCGAGTTTGTTCATGGCCTCCATCAGCTCCGGCGTCGGCGGCTCGGTGCTGGCGGTGGTGATGATCGACATGAAGCGCATCGTGAACTCTCCCTGTGGCGGGCCGCGGGCGCCATCGCCGCCGAACTGCCCCGTCCTTCAACTCGACGAACCAGCCCGGCGTGGATCGACAGCGGATTCGACAAAACATCGGCGAACGGGTCAGTGCCGGGCAGCGGCGGCGGCCGAAGAGGGGATCTCCGCGGCGCATTCATCGGCGAAGGCGCGAACTTCGCAGATGCCGTCCCAGCCCGGCACCAGATCCTTGTGCAGCTGCATGAACTCGACTGCGGAGGCCACGGCCTCCTCCTTGCTGCGCAGCTCGAAGATCGCGTAGCCGCCGATCATCTCCTTGGCCTCGATGAACGGGCCGTCGATGACGCTGAGCGCGCCGTCGGCGATGCGGACCCGCGCACCGGTGGCGAGCGGCTTCAGCCCGCCATTGTCGAGCATGCGGCCGCTCTTGATCTCCCGCTCGGCCAGCTTGCCCATGGCCTCCAGCAGCTCCGGCGTCGGGGCCATGGTCTGGGCGGATGTGACGATGAACATGAAGCGCATTTGGGTCTTCCTCCTGGGGCGAGCCGCGGACGCCATCGCCGCTGCAGTGTCTCGCTATTCAGGACGACGAACCAGCGTGACGCGGATCGACAGGCACTTCGAAAAAATCCATCTGGCCGGGAGCATGATGGCTGAACCGATCTCGGCCGCGTCCGGAACATTCCGTTTCGGAATGCTTTGCCCGAGAACAAGTCGTTTGCGCCGGATGCGGCGGCGCGGTTCACTCCGGCCATCGACAGTGGCGCCGCCGGCCTCGGGAGGACCAGCGACGAAAAGCGCCTCGCTCCCATGGCCCATCGTTCCGGATGCACCGCGCTGTAGAGCCGGCTGTCGGCCCGCGTCCGGACGCGGTCCGGAGCGATGCAGACCATGTAGTACCATCATAAATTAATAGCCGGCC
>NZ_JBYRFX010000923.1:0-5283 GCF_057815775.1 Inquilinus sp. | reverse complement strand
GGGGGAGGGGGTGTCGATCGAGGGAGCCCGCGGCGGTCTTTCGGCAGCCGATGTCTCCAGTCCTTTCGCGCGCCGACGCGCGCAGACCCCTCCCCCTACCCCCTCCCGCAAGGGGAGGGGGAGGATAATGAGCCAGGCCTGAGCCTCAGGCCGTCTCGACCGCCTTCAGGCCCAGCTCCTCCTCCATCGCCTGCCGCATCCGGAATTTCTGCATCTTGCCGGTCACGGTCATCGGGAAGGCGTCGACGAAGCGGATATGGCGCGGGATCTTCTGGTGGGCGATCTGGCCATCGCAGAAGGCGTGCACCGCCTCGGCGGTCAGGCTCTCGCCCTCGCGGATCCGGATCCAGGCGCACAGCTCCTCGCCGTATTTCGGGTCGGGCACGCCGAACACCTGCACGTCCTGGATCTGCGGGTGGCGGTACAGGTACTCCTCGACCTCGCGCGGATAGATGTTCTCGCCGCCGCGGATCACCAGATCCTTGATCCGGCCGACGATGTTGCAGAAGCCCTGCGCGTCGATCACCGCGAGGTCGCCGCTGTGCATCCAGCCGGCGGGGTCAACCACCTCGGCCGTGCGGTCCGGCTGGTCCCAGTAGCCGCGCATCACGGAATAGCCGCGGGTGCACAGCTCGCCGCGCTGCCCGCGCGCTACGATCCGGCCCTCGGCGTCGACGATCTTGACCTCGAGATGCGGCAGGACCCGGCCGACGGTGGACACGCGCCGCTCCAGCGGGTCGTCGACCGCGCTCTGGAAGCTCACCGGGCTGGTCTCGGTCATGCCGTAGCAGATGGTGATCTCGCCGATGTGCATCTGGCTGACCACCCGCTTCATCACCTCGATCGGGCAGGGCGACCCGGCCATGATGCCGGTGCGCAGGCCGGTCAGGTCGAATTCGCCGAAGCGCGGATGGTCCAGCATGGCGATGAACATGGTCGGCACGCCGTACAGCGCGGTGCAGCGCTCCTCCGCCGTGGTCGCCAGCGTCGCCAGCGGGTCGAAGCCCTCGCCCGGATAGACCATGGCGGCGCCGTGGGTCACCGCGGCCAGATTGCCCATCACCATGCCGAAGCAGTGGTACAGCGGCACCGGGATGCAGATCCGGTCCTGCTCGCTCAGCGCCAGGCCGCGGCCGACGAAGTAGCCGTTGTTCAGGATGTTGTGGTGGGTCAGGGTCACGCCCTTGGGCGACCCGGTGGTGCCGCTGGTGAACTGGATGTTGGCCGGGTCGTCGAATTGCAGCGTGCCGGCCAGCTGGCGCAGCCGCTCCTGTTCCACCGCGTCGCCGAGACCGGCAACATCCTCGAAGCGGATGGTCCCCGGGGCGGTCCCTCCGATCTGGATCACGCTGCGCAGCGCCGGCAGCTTCGCCGCCTGCAGCCGGCCGGGCTCGGACCCTGCCAGCTCCGGCGCCAGGGTATTGAGCATGCCGAGATAATCGCTGGTCTTGAACGACGTGGCGGTGACGATGGCGCGGCAGCCGACCAGGTTCAGCGCGTATTCCAGCTCGGACAGGCGATAGGCCGGGTTGATGGTGACCAGGATCAGCCCGGCCTTGGCGGCGGCGAACTGGGTCAGTGCCCATTCCGCCCGGTTCAGCGACCAGATGCCGATTCGGTCGCCCGGCTGCAGCCCCAGGGCGAACAGGCCGGCGGCGAACGCATCGGCCTGGGCGGCGAGGTCGCGCCAGCTCCAGCGGATGTCTTGCGCCCGGTCGATCAGCGCCGGCCGGTCGGGCCAGCGTTCGGCCGCCCGGTCCAGGGCCTGGCCGATGGTTTCGCCGAGCAGCGGTGCGTCGGCAATGCCGCTGACATAGCTCGGTGCCGGTTCGCTGGCCATGCGTCTCCCCCAAGACAGGGCCGGTTGTGTCCGGCGTCGTGACCGGACCAGCTTAACCGTAGCGGGCCGATGGGGCTAACAGATCAGGTGCCGGCGCGATCCGAGCGGCTTGCGCAGCTGCATCGAGGGGCGGCCCAGGGTCCTGTCGAGGTCGCGATAGCCGCCGATCAGCTCAAGGGCGCGGACCCGCAGGCCCTCGCTGATCCGGCCGACCGCCGATGCCACCTCGTCCTCCAGCCGCATCAGCAGGTCTTCGATCTCGCGCAGCTGATGGGTGCGGCCGGTGCCGGCGGTCTGCCGTTCCGTCCGCTTCGGGTCCAGGATCGCGTCATAGAGCGCGTCCAGCCAGGCGACGAGATCATCGACGGTGTCGATCGACGTGTCGGTGCCGTCGCTGCGCTGGAACCTGATCGGGGGATCGATCCGGGCGGTATCGACCATGGCGCTGCCTCCTCCATCCCATGGGGAACATACGGGTCCGGTTCATGCCATCGCTCGGCACCAACTGAACGAAGCGAACCCCGGGGGAGTTCCCCCACTCTACGCAGCGGGGGCAGCATCGGATCACCGCAAGGCGGCGATAAGGCCATGAAACGGCAGAATTATTCCATCCAGCCGCGCACGTCGTTGGCGGCGACCAGGGCCTTGTCGAAGGCGCGCAGGTCGAAGCGCCGGACCTCGTCCTCCTCGGCGGTGGTCAGGGCGCCGCCGCGGGTCATCTCGACCTCGGCCGCAGCATCCTCGCCCTTGCGCAGGCATTCGACGGCGCGCTTCCAGTTCAGGCGCTGGCGCATCGACGGCCCGGCCCCGGTCTGGGCCCAGTCGCGCAGGCCGATGCACAGGGACGCGAACAGCAGCAAGCCGGGATCGCTACTCGATTCCTCGGTCATCACGGTGACTCCAGATACAGTGGTTTCAGACTGACATGGGCCGGCACGCCACGGCGGCAACCGGCCCGATCGGCCAGGAAGGGTTGGTTTCGGGGGCCTGGGCTAGCCCAGGGCGGCGCCCTGCGTCAACCGCCCAAGGCCGGGACCCGGCCTTGCAATGAGCGGGATTGGCCCTTTGCTACCGCGCCACCGCCAGCGGCCGGATCTCGCCGGTGGTGCCGTCCGCCAGGCCGAGATCGGTGACATGGGGCCCCGGGTTGCAGGCCAGGCTCGCCCCGGTCACCGCCTTGAAGGTGCGGTAGGGCGGCTGCCAATCGGCGATGCGGTCGGCCGCCGCCTTCAGCGCGGCGAAATCGGCCGCGACCTCCGGTGCCGTTGCGTCCGACAGCAGGCCGCAGACCGGCAGCGCCACCAGCGCGGTCACGGTGCCGGCCTCGGCCACCGCCATGCCGCCGCCGGCCGCGATCACCGCATTGGCCGCCGCCGCCATGTCGGCCGGGTCGCGGCCGAACACAGTCAGGTTGTGGCTGTCATGCGAGATGGTGGTGGCCAGCGCGCCGCGCCAATGGCCCCAATCATCCAGGATGCCGATCTGCGGCACCGCCGGGCGCCGGCCATGGCGGTGGATCACCGCCATCAGGATCCTGTCGTCCGGCAGCACCACCGCGCCGTCCGCCACCGCGACCTCCAGCGCGCGCCATTCGGTGAAGCGCGGCCGGAAGATGCTGTTCACCTTGGCGGCGCTTTGGCCGGGCAACCGCAGGACGAAGTCGCCGGCCGTCAGCGGCGGGACCTTGACGCTGTCGTGGAAGGCATCCGCCGGCCGCCCCAGCGGGCCGGTGGTCAGCCGCCCATCGACCGCGACCTCGCGGCCGGAAGCAAACACCCGCTCGACACCCAGCGTCTCCAGCCCGTCGAGAATGACCAAATCGGCGCGGCGGCCGGGCGCGACCAGCCCGAGGTCGCGGCGGGCCAGCCGCATCGCCGCATTCAGCGTCGCCGCCCGGATCGCGTCGATCGGCCTCATGCCGTAGCGGATCAGCCGTCGCAGGACGTCGGCGATGCCGCCGACCGCGACCAGATCGTCCGGGAAGATGTCGTCGGTGCAGATGGTCAGCGTCTGCGGCAGGTGGGGCAGGGTGGCCAGCGCCGCCACCGCACCGGGCAGCACATAGTCGTGCGACCCGCGCAGCTCGATGGCGAAGCCGGCGCGCAGCTTCGCCAGCAGATCATCGCCGGAGGTGACCTCGTGGTCGGACTGGATGCCGGCGGCGGCGAAGCCCTGCAGCGATGCGCCCTGCAGCCCGCGGGCATGGCCGCAGACCAGCTTGCCGCTGGCCAGGCCGGCACCGACCACGCCCTGCATCGGCTCGCTGCGGTCCAGCACGCCGCGCATGTTCATCACCTCGGCGACGCCGGTGATCTCAGGCCAGCGCAGCATCTCCGCCATCTCGCCACCGGTGAAATCGGCGCCGCCGACCTCCAGCCCGGGGGCGGAGGGCACGCAGGACGGCGCCAGGGTCAGGATGCGCAGCGGCAGGCCGCGCCCGGCATCGACCGCCCAGCGCACCCCCGCCAGGCCGGCGACATTGCCGACCTCATGCGGGTCCCAGCAGATCGTGGTCGTGCCCTGCGGCACCACCACCTCGGCATAGCGCCGCGGCGTCACCATCGAGCTTTCGACATGCATATGCGTGTCGATCAGCCCCGGCGCCACGAAGCGGCCGGCGGCGTCGATGACGCGCCCGGCATCGCTGCGGCTGCCCGGCGCATGCACGCTGGCGACCAGCGCACCGACCAGGCCGATATCGGCGGCGCGGATCTCCGACGTCGCGACATCGACCACCTGGCCGCCGGTGATCAGGACATCGAAGGGCTCCAGCCCCTGGGCGGCGCGCACCGCACGGTCGCGCAGGCGGGGATCGTCGAGGTCATGGGGTTCACGGGTCATGACGGCAGCCTCGGTTGGGCGGAAAATGCGGCGCGGTCGAGCGCGCCGAGCACCAGGGCGCGGATGCGCGCGACATCCGGCACGGTGGCGATATCTGCGTTGGCGGCGGCCTTGCGCGGCACCCGCCATTCCACGACGGTCATGCCGCGGGTCAGGCGGCCGGACAGTTCGGCATCCAGCCGGGCCGGGCGGAAGGCGACCGTCTCCGGCTCCAGATACGCCGCCGCGGCGACCGGGTCGTACAGCGTGTGCGGCGCCGACCCGTCGGGCTGGACGATGCGGGCATAGCCATCCAGCAGATCGGCCAGCACCGCGGCCTTGTCGCCGCTCACGGTGCGCAGGCGGTCGGCATCGGCGACCGAGACCTGCACCGGCCGGCAGGCATCGAGCCCGACCATTGCGATCCGGACGCCGGCATCGATCACGACCTGGATCGCCTCGGGGTCGACGGCGGCGTTGAATTCGGCGGTCGCGGTGTGGTTGCCCGGCCCGGCGCTGCCGGCCCTGGCACGCTATCTCGAAAGCGGTGGCGGCGACATCCTGGCGCTGGGGCCGCTGACCAACATCGCGGCGCTGCTGGCCGCCCGGCCGGACCTGGCGCC
>NZ_JBYRFX010000922.1:0-11310 GCF_057815775.1 Inquilinus sp. | reverse complement strand
GAAGTTGATGTCGATGACGTTGTCCAGCATCCGCATCGCCGTGCGGATGGTGCGCTCCAGCCGCGCCCGGTCCAGGCCGCGCTCGGTGACATGGTTGGCCAGGTTGATCGAGCCGAGGTTGCAGACCGCGACCTCGTCATCCGAGGTGTTCAGCGTGATCTCGGTGCACAGGTTCGAGGAGTGCACCACGCCGACATGGCCCTGCGGCGAGCGGATGTTGCAGGGATCCTTGAAGGTGACCCAGGGGTGGCCGGTCTCGAACAGCATGGTCAGCATGCGGCGCCACAGGTCGAGCGCACGGACCTGCTTGTGAACGCGGATCTCGCCGCGGCCGGCTTTGGCCTCATAGGCCTCATAGGCGGTCTTGAACGCCGGGCCGTACAGGTCGTGCAGGTCGGGCACCTCGTCCGGCGAGAACAGGGTCCAGACGCCGTCGGCCTCGACCCGCTGCAGGAACAGATCCGGCACCCAGTTGGCGGTGTTCATGTCATGGGTGCGGCGGCGGTCGTCGCCGGTGTTCTTGCGCAGGTCGAGGAATTCCTCAATGTCGACGTGCCAGGTCTCGCGATGGCGCAGACCGCGCCCTGGCGCTGGCCGCCGTGGTTGACCGCGATGGCCGTGTGGTTGGCGTCCTTCAGGAACGGCACGACGCCCTGCGACTGGCCGTTGGTGCCGCGGATATGGGCGCCCAGGCCGCGCACGCGGGTCCAGGAATTGCCCAGGCCACCGGCGTATTTCGACAGCAGCGCGTTGTCCTTCACCGCCTTGAAGATGCCGTCGAGGTCGTCGGCAATCGAGGTCAGGAAGCAGGAGGACAGCTGCGGCCGCGGCGTGCCGGCGTTGTACAGCGTCGGCGTCGAGCACATGAAGTCGAAGGAGGAGATCAGGTCGTAGAACTCGATCGCCCGGGCCTCGCGGTCGATCTCCCGCGCGGCCAGCCCCATGGCGACGCGCATGAAGAACACCTGCGGCAGCTCGAAGCGGATGCCTTCGGTCTGCAGGAAGTAGCGATCGTACAGCGTCTGCAGCCCGAGGAACTGGAACTGCAGGTCGCGCTCGGGCTTCAGCGCCGCGGCGATCTTCTTCAGGTCGTAGCGTGCCAGCTCCGGGTCCAGCAGGTCGACCGCGATGCCCTTCTTCACATAGGCCGGGAAATATTCGGCATAACCCTCGACCATCTCGGCATGGGTGGCGCGGGTCGGCCGGCCATAGACGAAGGACAGCGCCTCGTGCCGCAGCAAGTCGAGCAGCAGCCGGGCGCTGACCTGGCTGTAATTCGGCTCGGTCTCGATCAGGGTGCGGGCGGCCATGATCGGCGCCAGGGCCAGCTCGGCCTCGCTGATGCCGTCATAGAGGTTGCGGCGGGTCTCGGTCAGCACCGGCTCGGCCGAGACGTCGGCGAGGCCGGCGCAGGCCTCCTCGACCAGCCGGATCAGCCGGGCCTGGTCCAACGGCGCGCGGCTGCCATCGGCGGCGGTGACATTGAGCACCGGCGCCACCGGCGACGCCTCGACCTTGGCCGCCGCGGCGGCGCGCTCGCGCGCCCGCTCGGCCCGGTACAGCACATAGGCGCGGGCGACCTTGTGGTGTTCGCCGCGCATCAGCGCCAACTCGACCTGGTCCTGCACCTCCTCGATGTGGAAGGTGCGGCCATGGTCGGCGCGGCGGGTCAGCCCGGCCACGATCTGGCTGGTCAGCTCATCGACGATGTCATGCACGCGGCGCGAGGCCGAGGCGCCGGCGCCTTCGACCGCCAGGAACGCCTTGCTCAGCGCCACCGAGATCTTGGCGGCGTCGAAGCTGGTGACGGCGCCGTTGCGGCGGATCACCTGGAAGGCCGGCTCGACGGCCTGCTGATTCGAATGGCCACGGGGCGCATTGGGGGCGGCAGGTGCGCCAGCAAGCGCGCGGTCGGTTTCCTGGATGGCTGACATCGGCTAACCCCATAGATGTAGAGGGGCTTGGGCCGATGGACGCGGAGTCGACAATTGCGTCGGCAAGCCGACGCAATCCGACTGACGCACCATCGGGGCACCCCGCCCGAGGACGTTCTTCACGATCACGGGCCGGTCTCCTGGCTCGCGGTACCGACCCTTCCGTCTCGCCTTCCCGGCAGGTTGCCCCACCAGTGACTCAAGACGACGAAAGAGCCTTGCCGCTTACAGTTGCGGGGGCAGCTCCGGCCTTGCCGACGAATAGCGCACCGGATTCCCTGTAGCGCCCGTGATGTCTACATATTGACGTCTTTATGACATTCCACGTCAATACCTAGTTACCGCCGTCGCAAACTTCGCAATCCAAGTTCGTTTTCGACGGCCCGAATGCAATCCCGAATTCACGGGTCCGATCCGGCCCCATCAGCGGTTCGGCATGGAGGCCCAGGGCCGCCTGCTGTAAACCGAAACGGCATGATCCAGCCCCCCTACCCGCCGCCGCCATGGCAACTGCACGGCACCCTGCACGCGGCGCTGTGGCGGATCCCGCGGGCCGACCTGCCGGGCCCGCTGCCAGCGGGCGCCCAGCCGATCGGCTGGGGCAGCACGGCGCTGCTGCTGACGGTGCGGGCCGATTGGGGCGCGACGGGCGACCTGGCCTATGCCGAGCTGGTCGTCGCCGTGCCGGTGCGGCTGGGCCGGCGGCTGGACACCACCGTCACCGCCGCGTGGGTCGACAGCCCTGCCTCGCTGGCCGGCGGGCAGGCACTGTGGGCGATCCCGAAGCGGCTCGGCCGGTTAGAGATCGCGAAGGGCGAAACCACCCTGGCCGATGACGACGGCCCAATCGCCCACTTCCACGACCGGCCGGGCCGCGCCCTGCCCTTCCGCCTGCCGGTCCGACTGACGACGTTGCAGCCGCGTGGCGCGGCGCTGGTCGCGACCCGGTCGGAGGCGACCGGCCGGCCGGGGCTCGGCAAGCTGGGCTGGGAGTTCGCGGCGACGGGGCCGCTGGCCATCCTGGCCGGCCGGCGCCCACTGCTGACGGTCACGCTGACAGATGCCGCGGCACGCTTCGGGCTGTGACGGCGACGCCGTCCGGGCAGCCCGGCGTTGTCGGTTCGACCCAGAACGGCAGGCCGGCCAATTCACGCAGAGTCATCGCCAGCAGGGCTTCGGCCCCTTCGGGCCGGGGCACATACCGCAAGCGGCGCCACGATGGACGCCGCAGTCCGGCCCGGATGGACAGTGTCTCTTCAGGACTACAGAAAATCTCCATAGGCTGATGCCGACGACCCGATCGATGGACTCGTCAGGGCGATCCCATCCCTCGCCGCGGAGCAGGGGCCGTGGCCATCGGGAATCGAGCTGCTGGATCGACCGCCGCACCCGTCAGCTGGTGTCCTCGGGCGGCATCGATGAGTCTGACGAGAGAAGGCCCGCGTCCTGTTGGCTCTCCCTCTCGAACTTGATCCGAGGGTCGCGAGGGCTTTTCACAATCTCTTTATTCGTCATCCCCGCGAAAGCGGGGATCTCGTAACACCCTGATCTGCAAGAGATTCCCGCTTTCGCGGGAATGACGGCCGAGGGATGGAAGGCTGTTCTCAAAAGGTCTCGCTTGCGGGAGAGCCCGGGCCCGCGCAGCGAGACCGGGGAGCCTGCGCCCGCGGGGCGAGGGCTCTTTCCCACGGCCAGTGCCGGCCCCTCTCCCCGCGTCGCGGGGAGAGGCAACATGGTGCTTTTTGATCGGCTGGCCTTGGCGGGAGACCTATCCGGGTCAGGAACCCCGGCCTGCGAGCCCCGCGGGGCCGGCCAGGCTTGCGGCCAGCGGGCGGGGTCCGGGGGCAGGCCCAGATCGCGGTAGATCCGGGCGATGACCTCGCCGGGCCCACAGCTTTTGAGCGAGAAGCCGAAATCCGCGAGCTCGGTCAGGCTTTCCCGGTCCGGACGGTTCGAGCCATGGGCCCGCTTGGCCGGGGCCGGCCCGTTGTTCACATCCTCGACATCCCGCGTGTCGCCTTCGGCTTCGAGATCGCGGTCAAGGTCGTCGGGATTGCGCGCGGGCGCCCGGGCTGCCTCCGCAGCCGCGCGTTGCCCCGCCCCGGCGGATGGTTGCTGGCCTTCCGGCGTCGCGGGCGCCACCGGCAAGACCGCGCCGGCGGCCAAGGCCTCGCGAGCCTCTCGCACCCGGCCGAACATCGCCAGGGTCAGGCGCACGGCGCGGGCGATGCGCGTGAAGGCCCGCTCGACATCGCGGTGGAGGGCGGCGCGTGCGGCCCCCGGAGGGGTGGCGGCGACCGCGGCGGCATGCTGCTGGTTCACCCGTTCGGCGATGGCTGTGCCGATCCGCGCCAGCTCAAACAGGACCTCCAGCTCCAGCACCGCCCAGTCGCGATCCGCCGCCGCCCGGTCGGGGGCGGTGCCGGCGGGCGGCGTTGCAGGGGCGTGCGGGGCTTGCGTCATGTCACAATAAGAACATAACAAGAACATTTAAACAAGCAAATACCGTCCCGCGATCCATTCGTGCAGCCAGAGGCGGCGCCAGCCTGGATCGCCCCTTTCAGACCAACGGGGCCCCTTCGGGCTCGCGTTGACGGTGTGGAGTGGCGGGGCCGGTGCGCCCCGGAACCGTCAGGGACAGCGCATGTCTTCGCGCGCGGATGCGCGCTGTCCCCTGCCCCCTCCCCCTCCCGCAAGGAGAGGGGGAGAGTGGATGGCATGGGCCGGCCCAAGGCACATCGTTCTGAAAAGGTCTCAATTCCGGGCGGGGATGACGTCGGCATCTCCGCCTGTCCGCCCGGATCGTCTTCAGGCCTGTGCCGATCCTTCGAGCGCCTGGTCGAGGCGGTCGAAGGTGCCACCCCAGCCCTCGGTCATCGAGCCCATGATGTCGACGAAGGCTTGCCGCTCGTCGTCGGCCGCATCGAGCGGCGTCTGGAGCAGGTGCAGCCGGGTGCCCGCCCCTTCCTCCGTAAAGGTCACGGTCGACAGGATTTCCAGCGGCCACGGCCCGCCGAACGGCGAGGTCGCGGTGTTGGCCTGCTCATCGGCGAAGGAGTGCACCCAGACCAGGCGCGACGGCGCCGCCACCTCGCGATAGCGGAATTTTACCCACATCGGTTCGCCGCCGGGCCAGTCCATGCGGGCGTGCATCAGACCGCCCGGCTGCAGGTCGAGGGTCTTGACCGTGGTGGTGACGCCCGTGGGGCCGAACCATTGCGTGAAGATCTCGGGCCTGGTCCAGAACTCCCAGACCCGCGGGCGCGACGCCTTGAACAGGCGGGTGATGACGAATTTGGTGTCGGCCATGAACTACGCGTCCTTCTTCGGTTCGGGCGTTGACTCAAGGGTGGCTTCGAGCAGCGCCTCGAGGCGGTCGAAGCTGTCGCTCCACAGGCTGCGGACCTGCTCGAACCACTCGACCGTCTCCTTCATCGCCACGAGGTTGAGGCGCCGCGGCCGCGACTGGGCGGCCTGGCCGCGTTCGATCAGCCCCGCCCCCTCCAGCACCTTGAGGTGCTTGGAGATGGCGGGCTGGCTGATCCGGAATGGGGCCTGCAACTCCGACACCGTCGCCTCGCCCCGGGCGAGGCGGAGCAGGATCGCCCGCCGGGTCGGATCGGCGAGTGCCGCGAATTTGAGATCGAGCGAGCTGTGCAGAACCATGAAGTTATATAACCAATTGGATATTTACGAGTCAACACCCCGCCATCCGCTCGCGGCGGTGCGATCCCGTCGATCGAGGCGGAGCCGACCCTCAAGCAGGCGCGGCCGGTGTCCGGCGTGTGGAGCTGACTGGCTGCGTCAGCGCGCCGGCCAGCGGATCTGGCCGATCGGCAGCGCCGGCCCCCAGCGATGCACCCCGACCAGCCGGAAGCCCACCGCCCCGGCCAGCCCGAGATGCGTCAGGATCAGGGCCACGATCGACAGCCACATCTCCGTCCCCTGCAGGCCGGGGGCCTCGGTCCGCGCGATGGCGAAGCCCCGCCCGGGCGTGTAATGCCGGAGGGCGGCGCCGAGGAAATGCCGCATCATCGCCGCGATCTCCGCCGCGCGATACTCCGTCTGCCGGGCACACAGCATGAGCGGGTGCACCACGTCGAGGACGTTGCAGGCATCGAAGCCGGTGCGTTCGAATCCGCCACAGCGGCGAAGATGCGCCAGGACGGAATCGATCGTCCGCTCCGGATAGGGCAGCGGGATGCCGAACTGCGCATAGGTTCCCCGCGTCAACCGGTAGAAGCCGTTCACCGGCTGCAGCCAGTCGTCGCCGACCGGCCCGCTCCACAGACCCGTCACCGGATCGGCCCGGGTGGTCAGCCAGCCCATCAGGGTGGCGAGTTCTCCCGGATCGTCGAAGTCGCGGGCGTTGAAGCCATAGGCCGTGCCCAGCGCATCGACCCAGGCGCCCGAGGACCAGCCCCGCGCGGCCCAGGGCAGGCCGTCCAGCGCCCGCTGCAGGGCCACGGGGTCGAGGCGCGAGGCCCAGGCGACCGGGTGCCGGAACCTGGCGCCGAGGCAATCCAGGGCATAGCCGACGCACAGGATGTTGTAGAGATTGTCGCCGCCGGGATCGGCAGGCGGGGACTGGCGGACCGCTTCTGATGTGTCCGGGTTGAAGCACAGCCCCGATTCGGGGTCCTGCAGCGCTGCCAGGCGATCCGTCCACTCTTCCGCCGTAAAGGGCTTCGGCACCGCGCCGAACATCGCCGCGATCTGGGTCGCATCGCAATCGGCACGGAACGGCGCGTTCCGGCCGTTGCGCGGATCCTGGTACCAGGAGGCCTGGCCGGCCTCCGGCGCGGCATGGCCGGCGAGGATGGCAGGCCACTCCGCCCCGATCCGCGCATCGAAAGCCTTCACCTCGGCCAGCAGGGGATCCGCAGGCGCCGATGGCCGCGGCTTACGGCGGTCGCGGATCAGCCGGGCGGGGTTGCCGCCGACCAGCGCGTAGTCCGGGACGTCCTTGGTGACCACCGCCCCGGCGGCGATGATGCAATGATTGCCGATCCGGACCCCGTCGGTGACCACCGCATTGGCGCCGATCCACACATCGTCGCCGATCTCGATGCCCTTGGACGACACGCCCTGCAGCGCGATCGGCGTCTCCGGATCGTCCGCCACATGATCGAAGCCGGCGAGCACGGCCCCGGCGGCGACCCGGACCCAGGATCCCATCCGGACCTCACCGATGGCCGAGGCGTTCAGGTTGAGCGAGCACTGGTCACCGGCCGTCAGCCGGCCATGGACCCGCACACCGGCGGCGATGATGCAGCGGTCTCCCAGCGTCAGGCTGTCGGGGTAGATATGCGCCTTGGGCGACAGGAAGCAGGCGTCGCCGATCCGCAGCGTCAGGCGCTGCGCCAGTTCGGCGACGAAATCCGCCTGTTCACGGCGCTGCCCGGCGGTGGCGTGGCGTTCGAACAGCCAGGGATGGGCGTCGAACTCCGCCGTCGTGTGGCGTGTCGTCTCCAGCAAGTCTGCAGCAGCCAATGCTCGTGTCCTTCTTCGGGCTGCGACGGGGCGGTCAGAGAATACCGCGCGTATCCTCGACCAGGCCGGCAGCGCCATCGCTGATGGAGACGCTGCCGAAGGCCACTGCATCGGCCGCGCGCTTGATCAGCCGGCCGAACTGCTGCGACCCCTTGGGCGGGGGCGGCGGATAGGGGCCGACCTTGTCCGCGATGGCATCGATGTAGTCCACCTGGGCGCGCTCGACCGGATTCAGCGTCGGCAGGATTGCTGCGCGCATCGTCGGGCTCATCGGCACGCCGCGCTCCACCCCGAGGATCTTGCCGGCCTCGGGATCGTTGACGAAGAAGTTGATGAACTGCGCGGCGGCATCGGGGTTCTTCGACCGGGCATAGATCGACCAGCTGGTCGCCGGCCGGTAGAACTGCCCCGGCTTCGCACCCGGGCCACCGTTCGGAAACATGGTCACGGCCAGCGGCACCGGCGTGGTCGCCTGCATGCCGACGATCTGGTTGGAGAAGGCCAGGCTGGTCGCCGCCTTGCCCTGGATCAGGGGCATCAGGTTGATCGTCGAATCCGGGCTGGTGGCGGCGATGTCGGCGGGCACGCAGCCGCCGCGCTGCCGCAGCTTGTCCCAATAGGCGAACCATTCGGCCGCATCGTCCTGGCCGAAGGCCAGCGCCTGGTCGGCCGTGAACAGGTCGCGGCCCCGCTGGCGCAGCCAGACCTGGAAGGCATAGCTGTAGCCGCTGGCGTCGCAGGAGCCCCAGTACTGGTCCCGGCCCAGCGCCTTGGTCAGCGCAACCATGCGGTCCGCATAATCGTCCCAGCTGGTCTGGTCGTCGGGCGGGGGCACGTTCGCCTTGGCAAACGCATCCTTGTCGTACATCAGGCCGAACGAGTTGAGGGCATGGGGAATGCCCCAGACCTTGCCGTCGACCGCGCAGAGATCGAGCATGCCGTGGCCGAAGCCGGTGGCGTCGATCGGGCTGGGCATCAGGCCGTCGAGGTCGAGCGCGCTGCCGCGCCGGACGAAATCGGCGAAGCTGTTGGGTTCGAGCTGGAACACATCGGGGGCATTGCCGCCGACCATCTGCGTCGCGAGTTTGGTGAAGTATTCCGCGTTGCTGACCTCGCCCACCAGCTCGACCTCCGCGGCGCGCTGCCGGTACAGCTTCATCACCTCCTGCGTGCGGCGCGCCCGGTCGTCGCCGCCCCACCAGGTGAGGCGAAGCCGCGCCGCCTCGGCGCGCGCGGTGCCGAAGCACGACATCGCCCCGGCGAGGCCCAAAGCCCCCTTCAATACGGATCTGCGGGCTATCGCAGCCGACATCGCCATCCTCCCCTTCCGCGTCCCCTTGGATGGGGATCGATGATCCGGACGGCCGGCCGCCGCTCCGGGACAAGTAACCAATTGGTTACAACTGTGCGGAGGGGAGGCCCGGCTGTCAAGACCCGACGCCGGCGCCTTGGCCTTCCCTCACCACCCCATCCCCACCACATCGGTGAAAGGACAATCGGCAGAAGGGACAGGATGATGGCTTTCAGCCCCCAGGCGCTCACCGCGGTCGCGGCCCTGCTCGCGGCCTTCCTGGTCCTCGCGGCCTGCGAAGGGGTCACTATCGGCCCTTCCCCGCGGCTGGGCGGCCATGGCGGCGGCGACGGCGGCGCCCACAGCCGGTAAGCGGCCCTGTCCCTCTTGGCCGCACCGCCGTTCCGGGGCATGGTCACGATATGATCCAGCACCCCGGACAGCGGCCGTGAGCCGACAGCGAAGCCTGACCGTGCCGGCCGATGGCGGCCGGCCGCGCATGGCCGACATCGCCCGCATCGCCGGCGTGTCGGTGGCGACGGTCAGCCGCGCCATGTCCGGGTCGCCGCGGGTGACGGAGGAAACGCGGGAGCGCATCGCCGCCGCGGTGCGCGACACCGGCTATGTCGTCAACCGCATGGCCCGCAGCCTGCGCCTGCAGGAGGCGCGGCAGGTGCTGGTGATGGTGCCGAACATCGGCAACCCGTTCCATGCCTCGGTGCTGCTGGGCGCCGAGGAGGCGGCGGTGGCCGCCGGCTTCCACGTGCTGATCGGCAACACCGCCGGCGACATGGCGCGGGCGGAGGAGCATGCCCGCCAGTTGCTGACCGGCGCTGTCGACGGCATGCTGTTGCTGGGCGGCCGGCTGCCGCCGACGCTGGAAGCCCCGGCGCTGCAGCAGCGGCTGGTGGCGGTGATCGAACGTGTCTCCGCCCGCGGCGTGCCGGTGGTCGAGATCGACAACCAGGCCGGCGCACGCGAGGCGACCCGCCACCTGATCGGGCTGGGCCATCGCCGCATCGCCCATATCGGCGGCGGCATCCCGACCACGGCGACGCCGAAGCGGTTCAAGGGCTATGCCGCGGCCCTGGCGGAGGCCGGGCTGGAGCTGCAGCCCGATCTGGTGCGCTACGGCACCTTCTCGATCCCGACCGGGTCTGAACACATGGCGGCTCTGCTGGCCCTGCCGGACCCGCCCACCGCCGTGTTCTGCGGCAGCGACGAGATCGCGATCGGCGCCATCCGCACCATCAAGCAGGCCGGCCTGCGGGTGCCGGAGGACGTCTCGATCGTCGGCTTCGACAATATCTATTTCGCAGCGGTCTACGACCCGCCGCTGACCACGGTCGAACAGCCGGCCCGGCTGCTGGGTTTCGAAGCGATGCGCCTGCTGGCCGACCGGCTGGGCGGCATCGACGGGCCGAAGCGCGGCGTGACTGTGCCGTACCAGTTGATAATCCGTGGCAGCACGGCGCCACCGAAGGCGTGAGCGCCCCGGTGGTGTGCCAAGCGAAGCGGGATCACGAACGATCCCGCTTCCCATCGTCAGGCGTTACCGCCGAGCGCCGGCCATGCCGTCGATCACCTTGGCCAGCCCGGACGCCGTGTGGGTCAAGGCCAGTTCCGCCGTCTCGATCGTGCCGACGGAGGAGCGCAGGTCGTAGGCCGGCGGGCTCTGCTTGGTCACGAAGCCGCCGAGCAGTTGCCCGGTGGCGGAATCGGTGAACTTGCCGGCGACGGTCACGGCGCCGACGAAGGCGGCCGGCATGCCCTCCGCGCTCTTGATCGCGGTGATGCCCAAGCCGACCGGCGTGATCCGGGTCAGCGACAGGATTGGCCGGGTCTTGGAGACCCCGGCGAGGCTGAGCTGCAGGGTGACGATGCCCGGGCCGGGGCGCGAGACGATGTTGCGGTTGCGCCCCAGCGCCTTGGCGAAATCACGCGTCAGCTCCTGAGCCAACCGCTGCTGGTCCTGCGGCGTGAGTTCGCCGAAATCGGCGTCCGGCCCCTGATAGACATTGGCGGCCGGGATGTAGAAGCCGTGATACTTCGCGATGTCGAGCGTCGGCGACTTGTAGACCAGGGTGTCGCCGCCGAGGCCCTGGGACGCGGCCGAATCCGCCGAGGACGGGGCGAGCGTCATGTCCGACGACAGGCCGGCGGTGGTCGACGGCTTGGTCGAGGCGCAGGCGGCCAGGCCGATCGCGGCTGCCACCGCTGCAAAGCGCAATACTCTCACGTCGAAACTCCCTGTGCGAAGCTGGTGCGCCGACGATCGGCGCGGAGACTGGCCGCCTGCAGGCTGCGGGCGGGTATCAGAATGGGATGCTGGCTGTGAGCGAGCCGGCGTTGCTGGAGACGCGGTCGGAGAATTCGCCGTCATATTGCAGCCGGATGTCGACGCCGGCATTGGTCGAGACCTGGATTCCGGCGCCGATCCGCGCCACCACGTCGTCGATCGGCAGCGAGGTGTCGAAGCTGCCGGTGCCCGACGGCGCCCCGGTGAACCGCGCCTTCGCCGTCCAGTCGTCGTCGCTGAGGATCGACACGCCGGCATAGGCGTAGGGCCGCAGCATCGCGGTGCCGGCCGCG
>NZ_JBYRFX010000921.1:0-3189 GCF_057815775.1 Inquilinus sp. | reverse complement strand
AGCTGACCTGGGCCCCCAGGCCGCCGGCCTGCAGCTTCGCCAGGATGCCCTGCAGCCCGCCCGCCTGCGTCAGGGCGCCGGACAGCAGCGCCGGTATGCCCCCCGGGGCTTCCTTGGCGACCAGGTCGCCGAAGGCACCCTTGATGTTGTCGAACAGACTCATGGTCGACTCCTGTCGCTGCGCGATCGGAAGGACAATGGCATGGGCACGGCGAAACGGCCGGCACTTCGGCACGCCGGGCGATCCTGTCGCCCGCGCGCGCCGCCGTGACCGTGCGTCAGCCCTTAAGCTTGGTGTTGCACTGGCTGTAATAGCCGCCGCCGGACTGGATCCAGCGCAGGCCGCCATTGCCGTTGGTGGTCTTGTTCGCATTGTACTGATCGAGACAGGTGTGCATCCGCGCCTTGCCCGCGGATTCCGCCGCGTATTTCGGCGAGACCGCGGATGGGAACACCGCGTTGCCGGCAGCGGCCGGGGCTGCGGCTGGAGTCGCGGGCTTGGCCGCTGGGGCGGCAGGAGCCGCCGCCGCTGCTGCTGCGGGAGCGGCCGGGGCTGCCGCTGCCGGGGCTGCTGCCGGCGCGGCCGCTGCGGCGGGAGTCGCCGTGGCGCCGCATTCGGCCTTGCGGAAATGATTCCACTTCTGCCCGTTCAGCGTTCCCGCCGTCTGGGCTGCCTGATATTTGGCGCTGCATTCCTGCATGGTCAGGGCCTGGGCTGGCGACACCGCCAGGACTGTCACCCCCGCGGCCAGGACCACCGCGCCAAGACCGCTCCATGTCGCTCGACTGAACATCGGCTTCTCCTCGCACGAGTACCGAATTGCTCTCCTTGAGCCTCGACATCGCCCCGTCATCACAGACGGGACCATGCGCCGGCGAGTGTAACACTTTATGTCGCAGGTCGATCGGAGAATTCGAAGCGATTCCTATAAGTCGGATGAAAGTCGATCCGCCCTCTGCTCTTGACCTTGACATCGGGATCGTCACCCCTGGGGATGACGGATCGTCATCCCGAACCAGACAAGGGACACAAGCGCCGCCATGGCTCAGCGTTGGGCACCAGCAACCAAGACGCCGGTCGAACCCCGCCGCCGGCCGCAGCAGGAGCGGTCGCATGAGATGGTCGAGCGCATCCTCGGCTCGGCCCAGGCGCTGGCGAAGGAGGCCGGCTTCAAGGGGCTGACGACGATCTCCATCGCCGGGCGGGCCGGCCTGTCGGTCGGCTCGCTGTACCAATACTACCCGAACAAGGAGGCCATCCTCCTCGACCTCGCCCGCCGCTGGCTGTCCCTGTTCCGCGGCGTGGTCGAGCAGCAGGCCAGCCTGCCGCCGCCCCGCAGCTGGGACGAGTTCCGTATGGCCTTCCACGAGTCGCAGCACATGGTGGCGACGATCTATCGGGAGAACGAAGACCTGCTGCCGGTGCTCGACGCGATGCTTGCCAACCCCGAGCTGCACCGGATCTATCGGGAGCACGACGCCGCCATCGTCGGCCTGCACGCCGACTGGTTCCAACGGGTGAACCCGGCCCTCGACCGCAGCACGGCCGGCCGACTCGGCCTGATCGTGCTGGAGACGGGCCATGCCTGCTTCACCAGCGCCGCCGCCCGGGAGGCGCCGATGCGCGACTTGGTGCTGGCGGATCTGGAGACGATGTACCTGGCCCTGCTGCAGCCCTATCTCGGGCTCGGGTGATTACCCGATCGTCATCAGGCTGGCATTGCCGCCGGCCGCTGCGGTGTTGTTGCTGACCGAGCGCTCCAGCAGCAGCCATTCCAGGGCATAGTCGGCCCGGCCGTCAGCCAGGTCGGCCCGGGCCACGCCCTGGACGGTGACCAGCGGACCCGGCCGCGCCGCGAGCGACTGGTTGATGGCGTGCAGGGTGTCGCTGTCGCCCTCGAACAGCACCGCATCGGCCGGGGCCGATGCCCAGTCGTCGCTGGACGACAGCAGCGGCTTCAGCGCCTGCGGCAGGCCGCCCAGCAGGGATTTCACGATATCCGCCGGGGCCGAGAGCACCGCCTTGTTGCCGGTGGCCAGGGCCGCGCCGACCTGCAGCGCCGCGCCCGCCGCACTCTGGGCGATGCACAGCACGGTGCCGCGCGGCTCCAGGCTGTAGCTGTTCTTCTCACCGACCGGGCCCGGCAATTCCATCGTCAGACCCAGCGGGCTGCGGGCGCCATAGGCGGCGACGCGCGCGGCCTCCGCCCCCTGCCCGGCCTTCTGCATCACCGCGCCCCAGTCGCGCAGCACGGCGAAGCGCTTCTCCGTCTCCGGCGATGCGGCCGCGGCCGGCACCGGTGCCGCCTGCGGCCGCATCGACAGCAGGCGGTACAGGTAGAGCGGCCCGCCCGCCTTCGGCCCGGTGCCCGACAGGCCGTGCCCGCCGAAGGGCTGCACCCCGACCACGGCACCGATCAGGTTGCGGTTGACGTAGACATTGCCGGCGGCGACCCGGTGCGACACGCGGGCGATGGTCTCGTCGATCCGGGTGTGGACGCCGAAGGTCAGGCCGTAGCCGGTGGCGTTGATGGCGTCGAGCAGCTGGTCGAGCTGGCTGCGGCGATAGCGCAGCACATGCAGCACCGGGCCGAACACCTCGCGCTTCAGGTCGGCGATGCCGTCGATCTCGATCAGGGTCGGCGGCACGAAGGTGCCGTGCTTCGCGGCCTCGGGCAGCGGCAGCTGCTGGGTCTTGCGGCCCTTGGCCTGCATCGCCTCGATGTGGCGGGTGATGATCCCCTGCGCCTCCTCGGTGATGACGGGCCCCACATCGACCGCCAGCCGGTCGGGGTTGCCGATCACCAGCTCGGCCATCGCGCCCTTCAGCATGGTCATCACCCGGTCGGCGACATCCTCCTGGATGCACAGCACGCGCAGGGCCGAGCAACGCTGGCCGGCGCTGTCGAAGGCCGAGGCCAGCACATCGCCCACCACCTGTTCCGGCAGGGCCGAGCTGTCGACGATCAGGGCGTTCTGGCCGCCGGTCTCGGCGATCAGCGGGATCGGCCGGCCCTCGGGGTCCAGGCGGTCGGCCAGCACCTTCTGGATGATCTTGGCGACCTCGGTCGAGCCGGTGAACATCACGCCGCGGGTGCGAGTGTCGGCGACCAGCCCGGCCCCGACCTCACCCGCGCCCGGCACCAGCTGCACCGCGCCGGCCGGCGTGCCGGCCTCGCGCAACAGCCG
>NZ_JBYRFX010000920.1:0-12773 GCF_057815775.1 Inquilinus sp. | reverse complement strand
TGTGGGCGAACCAGCCCGACTTCTCCGAACCGCCGCTGCCGGTCGACGGCCCGGCCGATCATTGGGACCATCGCGTCGATGACGACCCTTGGGAGCAGCCGGGCAATCTGTTCCGGAAGATGAGCCCGGCGCAGCAGCAGTTGCTGTTCGAGAACACCGCGCGGGCTATGGGCGACGCCCGGATCGAGATCAAGCAGCGGCATATCGCCAACTGCCGGCGGGCCGACCCCGCTTAGGGCGACGGTGTCGCCAGGGCCCTGGGCATCGAGGCCTGAGCCCGGGGCGCAGCGGCGGTCACCGCTGCGCCCCGCAGGTATTACTTCATCGTCGGCATCACGAATTCGGCACCGGCGCGGATGCCGGTGGGCCAGCGGGTGGTGATGGTCTTCATCCGGGTGTAGAAGCGCACGCCTTCGGGCCCATGCATGTGATGGTCGCCGAACAGCGACGACTTCCAGCCGCCGAAGGAGTGGAACGCCATCGGCACCGGGATCGGTACGTTGATGCCGATCATGCCGACCTGGATCTGGTGGGCGAATTCGCGCGCGGCATCGCCGTCGCGGGTGAAGATCGCCGTGCCGTTGGCGAATTCATGGCCGTTGATCCAGCCGGCCGCGGTCTCGTAGTCCGGCGCACGGGCGATCGACAGCACCGGCCCGAAGATCTCCTCGCGATAGATCTTCATGTCGGTGGCGACATGGTCGAACAGGGTGCCGCCGATGAAATAGCCGTCCTCATAGCCCTGGCGGCGGAAGTCGCGCCCGTCGACCACCAGCTTCGCCCCTTCGGCGACGCCGGCATCGATGTAGCCGCGCACCTTGTCGAGATGCTGCCGGGTGACCAGCGGCCCCATCTCGGCCTCCGGATCGGTGCCGGGGCCGATGGCCAGGGCGCGGACCCGCGGCTCCAGGCGGGCCAGCAGGGCCTCGGCGGTCTTCTCGCCGACCGGCACGGCGACCGAGATCGCCATGCAGCGCTCGCCGGCCGAACCGTAGGCGGCGCCCATCAGCGCGTCGACCGCCTGGTCGAGATCGGCGTCGGGCATGATGATCATGTGGTTCTTGGCACCGCCGAGCGCCTGGCAGCGCTTTCCGGTCCGCGCCGCCGTCTCGTAGATGTAGCGGGCGATCGGGGTGGAGCCGACGAAGCTGATCGCGGCGATGTCGGGATCGAACAGCAGGGCGTCGACCGCTTCCTTGTCGCCCTGGACGACGCTGAACACACCGTCGGGCACCCCGGCCTCACGCAGCCAGTCGGCGATCAGCAGCGCGGCCGACGGGTCGCGCTCCGACGGCTTCAGGATGAAGCAGTTGCCGCAGGCCAGCGCCACCGGGAACATCCACATCGGCACCATGGCCGGGAAGTTGAACGGGGTGATGCCGGCGACGATGCCGAGCGGCTGGCGCAGCGAGTGGCTGTCGACGCGAGTGCCGACATTCTCGGTGATCTCGCCCTTGAGCAGCTGCGGCGCGGCGGTCGCGAACTCGACCACCTCCATGCCGCGCTGGATCTCGCCCTTGGCGTCGCTCAGCACCTTGCCGTGCTCGGCAGTGATGACGGCAGCCAGTTCGTCCGTGCGTTCCTCGAGGATGCGCAGGAAGCGGTTGAGGATGCGGGCGCGGCGCAGCGGCGTGGTGCCGGCCCAGTCGGGCAACGCCTGCCGGGCCGCGGCGACCGCGGCGCGGACATCGTCGGCCGAGGCCAGGGCGACGGTGCCGCTCTGCTGGCCGGTGGCCGGGTTGAAGACGGGCGCGGTCCGGCCGCTGCTGCCGGGAACCCGGCGGCCGCCGATGAAGTGGTGAATTTCGGTCGGCATCGCGGCGTCTCCTGGTCCTGTCGGCCCGGCGGGCGGATGTGATGTCATCCCGCTTTACCGGACGCGCATCAATGGCCAGGATCGAGCAACCATTGTGCAGGATTTAAAGGCCATGGACTGGGACCATCTGCGCGTCTTCCTGGCGATCGCCCGGCAGGGCCAGTTGCTGGCGGCGTCGCGCAAGCTCGGCCTCAACCACGCGACGGTGGCCCGGCGGCTGGATGCGCTGGAGGCCGATCTCGGCACGGTGCTGTTCGACCGCCGGCCGGCAGGGTCGGTGCTGACCCAGGCCGGCGAAAGGCTGCTGCCGGTGGCCGAAGGCATCGAGACAGCACTCCTGGGCGCGGCCGAAGGGCTGCGCGACGATGAGGCGGAGGTCGCCGGCACGGTGCGGATCGGCGCCCCCGACGGCCTCGGCAACTATGTCCTGGCCCGGGAGCTCGGCACCTTCGCCCGGCAATACCCGAACCTGACGATCGAACTGGTGCCCCTGCCCCGCAGCTTTTCCCTGTCCCGGCGCGAGGCGGACCTGGCCATCGGCCTCGACCGGCCGGTGGAGGGCCGGCTGATCGTGTCCCGCCTGACCGATTACAGCCTCGGGGTCTACGCCTCCGCCGGCTATCTCGCCGCGGCGGGCAAACCGAGGACCGTCGACGAACTGGCGGACCATATGGTCGTGACCGGGGTCGAGGACTATGCCTATGCCCCGGCCCTGGACTATGTGACGGCGCTGGAAAGCCGATCGCGCCGGCGCTTCCGCTGCGCCAGCGTGATGGGCCAGATGGAGGCGGTGCGGGCCGATGCCGGCATCGGCATCCTGCATGATTTCGCCGCCGCTGAGGTTCCCGGCCTGACCCGGATCCTGCCGGAGATCGGTTTCCGGCGCAGCTATTTCATGCTGTCGCACCCTGACACCGCCGGGCTTCGCCGCGTCACGATCTGCCGGCGCTTCATCGCCCGCCGCTTCGAGGAAGAGCGCAAGCGCTTCCTGCCGGGCTGAGCCCCAGCCTTCGGGCGAGCATTCCCGAGATACAGACACGCCGAGCCGCCTGCGGAATGTTGATATCTGCGGCTCAACGCGTCAGGCAACAGCGCTTCGGCAAGCTTTCCAACTGAAGTTCGCAGATTCAGCAACAATCACTGATCTTCATATACGATTGTATGAAATATCCATCTGACATCGGCCGCCAGCGATACCGATTGTCATCCGGAATCCCCTGGGAATCCTGTAGATCCGAGTTGTCGTGAGGTGTTCGCCCCAGGCCTTGAGCTCTTTCCCTGGCGTCGAGGCCCATGGCATTCGACAAAACAATTTCACCTTATTGATACAATTATTGATGACTATCAACGAGAGTGTGCAGATAAAATCTGCGACTCATCTTACTCACTGAAAATCACTTTATCATTTTTTAATAATCTCCGCGAAAAAGCCTGACGCCCTGCACGTCAATGCCTGAGGCACCTGTAAACCTATACAGCTCCCGAAATCGGACGTCATCGACCAGACTGCCCGCGATCGCGATCGTGACGAATGGTGTCGACCAGAAATCTTGCGGCCGCCGCAGGGTTGCCACCGCCCTTTCCTGCCGAGCGAGATGGGTTGAACCATGGACAGCATCGATTTCGAGACCGCGTCGCTCCCGTTGACCGCCGCGCAGATGGGCATGTGGCTGGCGCAGAAGTTTCTGCCGGACGTCGTGTTCAACCTGGCGGAAGCGATCGAGATCCATGGCCCGATTGATCCGGCGCTGCTGCAGACGGCGTTGCGGCAGATGGCCCGCGAGGCCGAGACCGTGCGGATCCGCTTCATCGAGGATGTCGACGGTCCCCGCCAGGTGGTTCGCCACGACTATGACGGCGACATCCCCTTCGTCGATTTCAGCGGCGAGGCCGACCCGCGGGACGCCGCCGAGCGCTGGATGCGGAAGGACTACACCCGGCCGTCGAACCTGCTGACCGACCGGCTGTGGTTTTCCGCCGTGCTGAAGATCGCGCCCGATAGCTTCCTCTGGTACCACCGCGTCCATCACATCCTGATGGACGGCCTGGCCGGCGGGCTGTGCACCCGGCGCGCCGCGGAGCTCTACACCGCCCTGGCCGAAGGCCGCGCGCCCACCGACGACACGGCATTCGGCCCGTTGTCCGACCTGCTGGCGGAAGAGGCCGGCTATCGCAGTTCGGACCGCTTCGGCCGCGACCGGCAATACTGGACCGAGCGCTTCGCCGACACGCCGCCGCCGATGTCCCTGTCCGACCGGCGATCGGCCGGCAATGGCGATCTCCTGCGCGACCGGTCCTTCCTCGCCCCCGGGACGGTCGCAGCGATCCGTGGCCTGGCCAAATCGGCCGGCGCCAGCGTGCCGCAGGTGCTGATCGCCCTGACGACGGCCTATCTCTATCGCGCGACCGGCGCCGCCGACCTCGTCGTCGGCTTCCCGGTCACGGCCCGCGCCAACGGCCGGATGCGGCGGGTGCCCGCCATGCTGGCCAATGCCGTGCCCCTGCGCCTGGCGCTGGCGCCCGAGATGAGCATGCACGACCTGGTCCGCCAGGTCGGGCGCGAGGTCCGGCAATGCCTGCGGCACCAGCAGTATCGCTATGAGGATCTGCGGCGGGACCTCAACCTGCTGCCCAACAACCAGCAGTTGTTCACCACCCTGGTGAACATCGAGCCCTTCGATTACGACCTGCGCTTCGGCGGCCACCCGATGACGCCGCACAACCTGTCGAACGGGTCGACCGACAACCTCGGCATCTTCATCTACGACCGCGGCGACGACAAAGGGCTGCACATCGATTTCGACGCCAATCCGGCCGCCTACACGGCCGCGGAACTGGCGGACCACCAGCAGCGCCTGCGCCGGCTGATCGAAGCGATCGTCGCCGATCCCGCCCAGCCGCTCGGCACCATCGACATCCTGGAAGCGGCGGAGCGGCAGCAGATCCTGGCCGGCTGGAACGATACTCACCGCACCTTGCCGGCGGCCACCTTGACCGCGCTGATCGAGGCCCAGGCCCGGCGCACCCCCGATGCATCGAGCCTGGTGTTCGAGGACATCGCGCTGAGCCATGCCGAACTGCACGCCCGGGCCAACCGGCTGGCCCGGCTGCTGACGGCGCAGGGCGCCGGCCCGGAGCAGACTGTGGCGATCGCCCTGCCCCGCTCGATCGAGCTGGTGGTCGGCCTGCTGGCGATCCTGAAGGCCGGTGCCACCTACCTGCCCGTCGACCCGGACTACCCGGCCGACCGCGTCGCCTTCATGCTCGCCGATGCCAAGCCGGTTGCGGTGCTGACGACGACGGCCCTCGCGCCGACCTTGCCCGAGAACACGCCCCTGCTGGTCCTGGACACGCCGGAGATCGCGGCGGCGCTGGCCGAGATGCCCACATCCGACCTCACCGACGAAGAGCGCGGCGGGCCGCTCGAGCCGCATCATCCGGCCTATGTGATCTACACCTCCGGTTCCACCGGCCGGCCGAAGGGGGTGGCGGTCGCACATGACGCCATCGTCAACCGGCTGCGCTGGATGCAGGCGGAATATGGGCTCGGGCCCGATGACCGCGTGCTGCAGAAGACGCCGTCGAGCTTCGACGTCTCGGTCTGGGAATTCTTCTGGCCGCTGATGGAGGGCGCGACGCTGGTCGTGGCCCGGCCGGGCGGGCACAAGGACCCGGCCTATCTCGCCCGGCTGATCCGCGAGGTTGGGATCACCACGATCCATTTCGTACCGTCGATGCTGCGCGCCTTCCTGCAGGATCCCGATGTGGCGGGGTGCAGCGGGCTGCGGCGGGTGTTCTGCAGCGGCGAAGCCCTGTCCGAAGACCTGCAGACGCTGTTCCACGCCACGCTGGCCGTGCCCCTGCACAACCTGTACGGGCCGACGGAGGCGGCGGTCGACGTCACCTATTGGGAATGCCGCAGCGATGCCGCGCCAGGCCCGGTGCCGCTGGGGCGGCCGATCTGGAACACCCAGCTCTACGTCGTCGATGCCGGGCTGCAGCCGGTTCCGGCCGGCATGGTCGGTGAGCTGTACCTGGCCGGCACCGGCCTGGCCCGCGGCTATATCAACCGCGCCAACCTGACCGCCGAGCGGTTCGTCGCCAACCCGTTCGGCACACCGGGCAGCCGGATGTACCGCACCGGCGACCTCGCCCGCTGGCGCCCCGACGGCACCCTCGACTTCCTCGGCCGGGCCGATCACCAGGTCAAGATCCGCGGCTTCCGGATCGAGCTGGGCGAGATCGAGATGGCGCTGGTCCAGCATCCGGGCATCGCCCAGGCGGCGGTGGTCGCCAGCAGTGACCCGTCCGGCGACAACCGGCTGATCGCCTATGTCGTGGCCGAACCGGGGGCCGATGCCGACCCGGCATCGCTGCGCCGGCATCTGGAGCGGGCCCTGCCCGACCACATGGTCCCGTCCTTCTTCGTGACGCTCGACGCCATGCCGCTGACCCCGGCCGGCAAGCTCGACCGCCGGGCCCTGCCGGCACCGGAGCGGGAGGCCGGCACCGCCGCGGACTACACGGCGCCGCGCACGCCGACCGAGGCGACGCTGGCCCAGCTGTGGCAGGAGACCTTCGGTCTCAACCGCGTCGGCATCGATGACAGCTTCTTCGAACTCGGCGGCAATTCGCTGCTGGTCACCCAGCTGGTCGCCAAGATCCGCCGGATCTTCGCCGTCGACCTGCCGCTGGGGACGATCTTCGAGGTCTCGACCATCGCCGGCCTGGCCGAACGCATCGACCGGGCCGAGGCGGAGAAGCCGGATCTGGGCCGCGAAGCCGTGCTGCCGGCCCATATCGGCACCGGCAGCGGGCCCGCACCGGCCATCCCCAGCCGGATCTTCCTGACCGGGGCGACAGGCTTCGTCGGCAGCCACCTGCTGGCCATGCTGCTGCAGGAGACCGAAGCCAGCATCGTCTGCCATGTCCGCGCGCCGGATCCGACGGCGGCCCGGGCCCGGCTGTGGCGGGCGCTGGAGGGCCGTAGCCTGGCCGAAGCCTGGAACGACGACCGCATCACGATCCTGACCGGCGATCTCGGCGACCCCGATCTCGGCCTCGACCAGGACGGGATCCGCATCGTCCGGGACGAGTGCGACGCGATCTATCATTCCGGCGCCATGGTGGATTTCCTGCAGACCTACGCCACCCTGAAGGCGGCCAATGCCGACAGCGTGCTGACGCTGCTGGACTGGACCGCGAATGGCCGGCCGAAATCCCTGCACTACATCTCGACCTTCGGCGTCGTCGACCTGAAGAGCGGGCCGGGCGAGATCTCCGAGGACACCGAGCTGACGTCCTGGCAGGGGCTGGTCGGCGGCTATGCCCAGAGCAAATGGGTGGGCGACACCTTCGCCCGCCAGGCGCAGGACCGCGGCCTGCCGGTGTCGATCTACCGGCTCGGCGCCATCACCGGCGATCGCGCCCACGGGCTGTTCAACGAGACCGATATGATCTGGCGCATGATCCGGCTATACGCCCAGATCGGCGCCATCCCGGATGTGGAGGAGCGGATCACGATGACGCCGGCCGACGATGTGGCCCGCGCTGTCACCAACCTCTCCCGCAGCGGCGGGCCGGGGCAGGTCTATCACCTGATGACCCATGAGGAACCCTATCTCCGCGACATGATGCCGGCCTTCGAGCACATCGGCCTGGATCTCGACATCCTGCCCTTCGAGCAGTGGGTCGACCGGGTCCGCGATTACCTGCTGGCCAACCCGGATGACGAGATCTTCACCGTCGTGTCGATCCTGTCGCAGCACGACACCGGGATGGAGCTGCCCCTGGTCACGGCCGCCCGCACCCATGCCCGGCTGAAGCAGGTCGGCGCCGAGCTGCGGCCCGTCACCCCGGACCTGTTCGCGCGCTACCTGGCCAAGCTGCAGCTGCGCCCGTCGCGGATGGAATTCGCCATGGCGGACCAAGCGGCGGAATAGCGACCCGGAACCAGCTGACACAATCGACCCAGGACAGGGATAGACGAGACCCTATGGCACGTATCCTGATTGCCGCCACCGCGCTGCCGGGCCATGTCGCGCCGCTGCTGGCGCTCAGCCAGCATCTCGCCGGCCGGGGCCACGACATCGTCGTCCACACCGGCAGCGCGTTCCGGCAGAAGGCGGAGGCGACCGGCGCACGCTTCGTGCCGTTCCGCAGCGCCATCGATCTCGACCACCGCGACCCGGACAAGCACTTCCCCGAGCGTGCCAAGCTGGCGCCCGGCCTGCCGCGGCTGGTGTTCGGCCTGAAGCACTTCTTCGCCGACCTGATGGCCGACCAGGCCGGCGGGCTGCGCGACATCCTGCGCGGCTTCTCGGCCGACGTGATCCTCACCGATTCGATGTTCTGCGGCACCCTGCCCTTGCTGCTGGGCCCGCGCCATGCCCGGCCGGCCATCCTTGGCGTCGGCATCTCTGCCCTGGCCCTGACCAACGCCGACACCGCCTGCTTCGGGACGGCCCAGCCGCCGCCGACGACCGCGATGGGGCGCGCCCGCAACGCCATGGCCACCAAGTTCATGCAGCAGTCGATGCTGGGCGGCGTGCAGAAATACTTCAACGAGACGCTGGCCCGCCTCGGCTGCGCGCCGCTGCCGATGTTCCTGCTCGACGCGCTGGGCTGCCTGCCCGACCTCTACCTGCAGCTGACGTCGCAGGCGTTCGAATATCCGCGCAGCGACCTGCCGGCGACCATCCGGTTCGTCGGGCCGCTGCTGGCGCCACCGGCGGCCGATTTCACCCCGCCCGGTTGGTGGGGCGACCTCGATGGCGGCCGGCCGGTCGTGCTGGCCACCCAGGGCACCCTCGCCAACGAGCATCTCACCCAGCTGGTCGGCCCGACCCTGACCGGCCTGGCCGGAGAGGACGTCATCGCCGTCGCCACCACCGGCGGCCCGCGGGTCGAGGCGATCCCCGGGGTGCTGCCGCAGAATGCACGCGCGGCTGTGTTCCTGCCCTATGACCGGCTGCTGCCGAAGGTCGATGTCCTGGTCACCAATGGCGGCTATGGCTCGGTCAACTATGCCCTCAGCCTCGGCGTGCCGCTGGTGGTCGCCGGCGACAGCGAGGAGAAGCCGGAGATCGCCGCCCGCGTGGCCTGGACCGGAGCCGGCATCAATCTCGGCACCGGCCAGCCGACGCCACAGCAGATCCGCGACGCCGTGCGCCAGGTGTTGACCGACCCGCGCTACCGGCAGCGGGCGCAGGCCCTGCAGGCCGATTTCAGCCGCCACGACGCCCGCAGCGAGGTTGCTGCCATCGTCGAACAGCTGGCGGCCGATCGGCAGGCCGCCGGCCGACATGGCGGAGTTCTCGCGGGCGCCAACTGATCGGCCCTCAGCCGGTCGCGGCTTCGGCGCGATCTACGGTGCGGGCCGTCCCGGGCGGCCGGCCGATCACCCGCTTGAAAGCCCGGCTGAAGGCGGCCTGCGACCCGTAGCCGAGCCGGTGAGCCACGGCCTCGATCGGCATATGGTCACGCCCGATCCATTGGGCCGCGAGGCGCATCCGCAACTCGGTGACGTAGCGCAGCGGTGTCAGGCCGGTGATGGCCAGGAAGCGTTCGGCAAAGACCGAGCGCGAGCTGCCCATCTCCGCCGCCAGTTCGGCCACCGACCAGTCCCGGCCCGGGTCGCGGTGCAGCGCGGTGATGACCCTGCCCAGGCGCGGGTCGCGCAGCGCATCGATCCAGCCGGTGGCATCACCGCAGCCGCATTCCACCCAGCCGCGGACGATGGAGGCGGAGACGACATCGGCCAGCCGCGCCAGGATGCCGGCGAAGCCCGCGCGCTCCGTGCACACCTCGCGCGCCATGGCCTCCAACATCGGCAGGATTTCGGGATCCCGCTCCAGCAGCGTGCCGACCAGCATCACCTCGGGCATGACAGCCACGAGCGGATGCATCCCGCCGAGGTCGAATTCCATGCAGCCGCTGAAGATCAGAACGCCCGCCGTCCCGCCGGCTTCGTCCGGGCAGGCCCGGATCGCGCCGACGGTCTTGCACAGCGGGGCGGCCTCGAAGCTGGCGATATCGCGGCTGGGCAGGTCCGGCGCGGACAGGAGGTCATGCGCGCCACCGCGCGGCAGCAGCACGGCGTCGCCGCTGCCGAGCCTGTGCAGCGCCCCGCCCGATGTGCGCAGGACGACTTGGCCACGGGCAATGAAGTGGAACTGCGCGCGCCCTTCGTCCATGCCGAAGCCGAGTCCGAAGGGCGGCACGATCTCGATCCGGCGATACTGCACCCCGAACAGGCGCATCCCGAGAAGCAACTCGCTCACCAGATCCCCCGTCGGTCGAGGGGCCGGCACGCTGGACCGCATTTCGGACGTTGGATCAAACATTCCGGAGTATCTGGCATAGATCGTCCGGCATGTCCATCTTACCTTCTGCTGCAGCGCACCACACTCCCTTGAGAGACAGACCGATGAGCGAATGGACACAGCCGACGACCGCAGCGCCGGCGCGGGAGGCGCCGGCCTGGGGCGCCGTCTTCTCGATGACGCTCGGCGTCTTCGGTTTGGTGACGGCGGAATTCCTGCCGGCCAGCCTGCTGACACCGATGGCCGCGGATCTGGGCGTGTCGGAAGGCGTGGCCGGCCAAGCGGTGACGGCGACCGCGGTGGTGGCGCTGGTCATGAGCCTGCTGGTTTCGGCCGCGACCCGGCGCGTCGACCGGCGGATCGTGCTGCTGGCCTTCTCGATCCTGCTGACGGTCTCGAATCTCCTCGTCGCCTTCGCCCCAGGCCTGCCCGCCTTGCTGCTCGGGCGCGTGTTGCTCGGCCTGGCGCTCGGCGGGTTCTGGACCATGTCCGCGGCGACGGTGATGCGGCTGGTGCCCGAAGCGCTGGTGCCGCGAGCCCTGTCGCTGCTGTTCAGCGGCGTCTCGGCCGCGACCATCGTCGCGGCCCCGGTCGGCAGCTATCTCGGCGACGTGATCGGCTGGCGCGATGTCTTCCTGCTGGCGGCGGTGCTGGGCGTGCTGGCGCTCGCCGTGCAGTTCGCGACGCTGCCGCGAATGGCACCGAGCGGGCTGACCCGCCTGCGCACCCTGGTCGAGGTGCTGGCGCGCCCACAGGTCGGGCTCGGCATGATCGCCGCCCTCCTGGTGTTCGCCGGGCATTTCGCCTTCTTCACCTATATCCGCCCGTTCCTCGAGACGGTGACCGGGGTCGGCATCACCGGCGTGTCGGGCATCCTGCTGGGCTTCGGCGTGGCCAATTTCCTGGGCACCTTCCTCGGCGGCCTGCTGCTCGAACGCAGCATGCGGCTGGCGATCCTGCTGATGCCGCTGGCCATGGGCCTGCTCGGCCTCGGCTTCGTGGCCCTGGGCGGCGGTGCCCCGGTGGCGAATTCGGTGATGGTGACCCTATGGGGCGTCGCCTTCGGCGCCGTGCCGGTGGCGTGGTCCACCTGGCTCACCCGCACGGTCCCGGATGAGGCCGAGAGCGCGGGCGGCCTCCTGGTCGCGGCGATCCAGTTCGCCATCGCGGTTGGCGCCGCCGCCGGCGGTGCGATCTTCGACAGCAGCGGGGCCTTGGGCGTCTTCACCGCCAGCGGCCTCGTCCTGCTGCTGGCCGCGCTGATGATCCTGCTCGGCATCAAGAGCCAGACCGCCGCCACCGTGACTCCGTAACGTCCGTCAGGTCCATGAAGGGGCTATCCCGGCCTCCGCCGCAGCGGCACTCTACCGACCCCGTAGCCCCCTCCAACGAGTTCGAGATGGACAGATTGCCGGCCCTGCACAGCGGAACGCCCCGGTCCGAGCGCGGCTTCATCACCCCGGTCGACGGCCTCGAGATCCCGTTCGGCCTGGTCGAGGGCGCGGCGCCGGGCCCTACCCTGCTGGTGACCGCAGGGGTGCACGGCTCGGAATACTGCTCGATCGAGGCGGCGCTGCGCCTGATCGGGCAGGACCCGGCCGGGCTGGCGGGCACGATCCTGGTGCTGCCGATCCTGAACCCGTCCGGCTTCCGCCGGCGCAGCATCTATGTGATGCCGGAGGATGGCCGCAACCTGAACCGGATGTTCCCGGGCCGGCCCGACGGAACCTTGAGCGAGCGCCTGGCCGACTGGCTGGTGACCACGATCTATCCGCAGGCGGACGCCTATCTCGACCTGCATGGCGGGGATCTGAGCGAGGCACTGGCGCCGTTCTCGCTGTTTCCGATGGGCAGCGAGGCCTCGCAGGCGCTGGCGATCGCCTTCGGCCTGCCGGTGGCGGTCGCGGCCGGCGGCGAAGGCTACACCATCACTGCGGCGGGCCGGCTCGGCGTGCCCAGCATCATCGCGGAGGTCGGCGGCAACGGCCTGTGGGACGAGGTCGGCGTCGCAGCGATGACGGCCGGGATCGACCGGGTGCTGCACCATCTCGGCATGATCCCCGGGCCGGTGCCGGCGGCGCCTCAGGAGCGGCCGCAGATGGTGACGATGTGGGTTCCGGCCGCCGGTGCCGACGGCCTGTGGTACCCGGCGTCGGAAATCGGGCAGACAGTCGCGGCGGGCGACGCGCTCGGTGAGATCCGCGACGTCTTCGGCGCCGTGCGCGAGACCGTTCGCTCGCAGCAGGACGGCTTCATCCTGTACCGCCTGAGCAGCTTGGCCGTGAACCGGGGAGAGGCCCTGCTCGGGGTCGGAACGCCGCTCCGGGATTGACCGGACGCTCGGTCAGGCAACGCCTCAGAACGGGATGCTGGCTTTGAGCGAGCCCGCGTTGCTGGAGACGCGGTCGGAGAATTCGCCGTCATATTGCAGCCGGATGTCGACGCCGGCATTGGTCGAGACCTGCACGCCGGCACCGATCCGCGCCACCACATCGTCGATCGGCAGCGAGGTGTCGAAGCTGCCGGTGCCCGACGGCGCCCCGGTGAACCGCGCCTTCGCCGTCCAGTCGTCGTCGCTGAGGATCGACACGCCGGCATAGGCGTAGGGCCGCAGCATCGCGGTGCCGGCCGCG
>NZ_JBYRFX010000919.1:0-2152 GCF_057815775.1 Inquilinus sp. | reverse complement strand
TTCGGCCCCGATCGCTGCATGTTCGGCACCGACTGGCCGGTCTGCCTGGTCGCCGGCAGCTATGAGGACGTCATCGGTGCGCTACGGACCTGCCTGGAGGGACTGAGCGATACCGAGAAGGCCCAGATCTTCGGCCGCTCGGCGGTCGAGGCCTATCGCCTGCCCGGCCTGAGCGCCTGACCCCTCACCCTCTCCTCCTCTCTTTTTTTGTCATTGCCCGGCTTGACCGGGCAATCCAGGGGCCACCGAGAGCTGCTCCCGAAAGCCCCTGGATCCTCGGGTCAAGCCCGAGGATGACAGGACAAAGACGGGCGACCGACCACCCGGCCATGAACAGATCGAGATCATGAGCACGCAGACATCGCGGCCGAGCCGCATCGGGTTCGCCTCCCGCATCGGCTTCGGCGCCAGCGGCCTGGGGACGCTGTACCGCCTCGTTTCCGACCGCCAGGCCGAGGAAACGCTGGAGGCCGCCTATGCCGCCGGGATGCGCTATTTCGACACCGCGCCGCTGTACGGCCACGGCCTCAGCGAGTTGCGGCTCGGGCGGTTCCTGCGCGGCCTGCCGCGCGACGGCATCACCGTGTCGACCAAGGTCGGGCGCTACATGGTGCCGCCCTATGGCGAGCCGGTGGATTACGGCCTGTGGGCCGACCCGCTGCGGCTGAAGCCGGTGTTCGACTACAGCTATGACGGCACCATGCGGGCGCTGGAGCAGTCGGGGAACCGGATGGGCTTCGCCGACCTCAACCTCGTCTACATCCATGACGTCGACCGCTTCACCCACAGCGACGCCTTCGAACGGATGTTCGATGACGCGATGAACGGTTGCTACCGGGCGCTCGACGATCTGCGCAAGGCCGGCCACATCAAGGCGATCGGCGTCGGCGTCAATGAGGGCGACGTGGCCACCCGCTTCATCCGGGCGGGCAATTTCGACGCCGTGATGATCGCCGGCCGCCACACCCTGCTGGACCAGAGCGCGCTGGACGACCTGCTGCCAGCGGCGCTGGAGAAGGATGTCGAAATCGTCGCGGCCGGCGTGTTCAACTCCGGCATCCTGGCGACCAAGCCGGACGATGGCCGGCCGCTGACCTATGACTACGCCGCCGCACCGGACGCCATGGTGGCGCGGCGCCAGCGCCTGGCCGACATCTGCACCGCCCATGGCGTGCCGGTGCAGGCCGCGGCGCTGCAATTCCCGTTCAGCCACCCCGCGGTATCGGCCATCGTTATCGGCATGAGCCAGCCGGGCCGCGTGGCGGAGAATATGGGCTACGCCGCCACGCCGATCCCGGCCGCGCTGTGGCACCAGTTGCAGGACGAAGGGCTGCTCGACCCGCGCGTCACTCCGCCAGCCGCGCCCTGATCCGGGCCAGCAGGCGCTGGAACGCCGCGGCATCGTCCAGGGCGCGGGCCAGCACCAGCGCGCCCTGGATCGCGGCCACCGCCTCCTCCGCCCGGTCGTGCGCCGCCGCCTCCGGCAGGCCAGACCGCACCAGCGCCTGGGCCAGCGCGGCGGTCCAGGCGGCGAAATAGTCCCGGATCGCCGTGGCGAAGCGGTCGCGGACCTCGCCCAGCGCGAAGGCGCCGACCAGGCACACGCGGCCGCCGCCCCGGAAATAGCTGTCGATCGCCGCGACCATGTCGCCGATCGCCCGCTGCGGGTCGGCATCCTCCCGCAGCGGCCGGAAGATCGTCCGCTCGAACCAGCCGTCGATCTCGGCCAGCACCGCCGCCGCCATCTCTTCCTTCCCGCCGGGAAAGAAGTGGTAGAGGCTTCCCTTGCCGAGGCCGGTGTGCTGCCCGATCAAGGCGAGGCTGGTTCCGTCATAGCCATGGCTGCGGAAGACTTCCGTCATCGCCGGCAGGATGTCGCTTCGCTGATGCACCATCCTGGCCATGGAGGCTACAGGCCGAGATCGGTGAGGCCGGGATGGTCGGCCGGGCGCGGGCCGGAAAGGTCCCAATGAAATTTGCGTTCATCGGTGCGGATGGGCAGGTCGTTGATGCTGGCATGCCGCTGCTCCATCAGGCCATCCGCATCGAACTGCCAGTTTTCGTTGCCATAGGAACGGAACCACTGGCCGTCATCGTCGTGCCATTCATAGGCGAAACGAACCGCGATGCGGTTGCCGTCGAAGGCCCATAA
>NZ_JBYRFX010000918.1:0-5100 GCF_057815775.1 Inquilinus sp. | reverse complement strand
TCACCACCGAGGCCCTCGATCAGGTCCTTGCCGGACGACCCCAGCAGCAGGTCGGCGCCCTCGGTCGCGGTCAGCGAGATCCGGAAGACATCGGTTCCCGGGCTGTCGCCGCCGGGCAGCAGGTTGGTCGCGTCGCTGGAGAACGCCACGGTGTGGCCGTCGGCACTGATCACGGCGTGGAATGAATCCCCGTTCGCCTGGCTGCCGTCGAAGGCCAGCGACAGGCGGGTGGTGGTGCCGGTCAGGGCATCGTAGAGGAAGACATCCGATTTGCCGTTGGTGTCGCCGTCGACCAGATTGTCCGCGCTGCTGGTGAACACCATGAAGCGGCCGTCGCCCGAGATCGAGACGTCGGAGGACAGGCCGTCGGACTGGCCGCCTCCGGTTGCGACCGAGATCCGGATCGTGGTGCCCAGCACGGTGTCGCGCAAGAAGATGTCCTGCACGCCGTTGGTGTCGCCGGCCACCAGGTTGCTCGCTTCGCTCTCGAAGGCCACGTAGCGGCCATCCCCGGAGATCTCGGCGTTTCTGGTGAAGGGGCTGTTGGCCGCCCCGCCATCGGCTGCGACCGCGATGTCCGTTGTGGTGTTCAACACCAGATCGTGCAGCAAGATCGTATAGTTTGAATGTGGACCGTAGCCGATGAACGTGACGAACCGATCATTGGCCGACAGCGAGGCGTCTACCTGGGACACGCTTGCGCCGGGAGCGATCAGGGTGGTCGTCCCGAGCCTCATATCCCGCAGGTACAGCCCGAGCTCGTCTCCAACACCGCCGAAAAAATGTGCGGGACCAGAGAGCAAGAGAAAGTTCCCATCTTGCGATATCTTGCCTTCCACAGGGTCGGCGTATTGAAATGTGCCGTCTTGATAAAACCCGGTCGTCTGGGCCAGTGTCTGCGTCGTCCCGTCTTCGCGATCGAACATATAGAGATAGTTGTTGTCGAGCAGGTCGCCGCCCCCGTCATCCGACCGCACGTTGACGCTGTAGACGACATATCTGTCGTCATCGGAGAACGACAGGGCTTGAGGGGTCGTGGTGGTGTAGGGCGGGGTCGATGTGACGGGCAGGTCGAGGATCGCGGTCCCGTGCGCGTCGACGATCGCGATACCGGCTCCCCCGGTGAACACGTTGCTCGGCCCATACAGCCCGACCAGGCTGCCATCGCCGGAGATCGAGCCGGCATAGAGATCCGTGTCCTTGCCGGTGGTCAAGCTGGTCAAAGACGAGAGGTTGAGCGTCGTCATGGGATCGCTTCCTTCTGAATCGATAAATGCGTCGGCACCTTGGGGCCGAAATGAAACCTGGGAAAATATGGCTTAATTTGCAGCCATCGCCGGCCGGCGGCAACCCCTGCTGCCTACGGAAACGGTTAACCTCAGGCTTCAGGCCGACGCGATGCAAATTCTTCACGGCATTCGCGATAGCCAATCGAGTTTCCGAGCGCGCCTTGTCTCGACGAGAGGTCCGGTCGGAACCAACCGATCCTCACCTCACAACCACTCGGGCCCATTGACGGGACGGTTCAGACTAACGGGCGGTGGTGCCTGCGCCTGAAGGTCGCTGCACCGCGATCAATTGCAGATCAGCTTTTGGGAGCTTCGAAGATGTTGTCCGCTTCGGAGCAGCCGAAAGGCCCTGGGTCGTCCGGAAAAGGGACAGGCCGTGTGAAAACGCCAGGCTGTATCTCCTGTGAGCAATTCTGCTACCGAGTAGGGCGCTGTCCAGAATCTTTCGCGATCCTGCGGCATCCCCTCTCAATATAAGATTGCGCGACAGTGCTCACCAATCGGGTTTTCACACAGCCTCGGGACGAAGCGGCCATAAGCGGACGGCCCACCGGCGTCTCCAGTCCGGACGTCCTCCCGATCTGGCCGTCGTTGTCACTTCTCGGCTGATGTTGGTCAGTTGAAGGGCACCAAAACCGGACACAGCTTCAAGTCATAAGCAGACGTCGCGTCGAGCCCCAACACCGGACCTTGCGCGGATCCGATGCATTCAGCCCACGCCCGTTTCACCCGCTGCGCCAAGGCCGGGGGCTGGGAGAAAGTCTACACCGAGCTGATCAAATACGGCTGGCGCCGCATCGCAGCTCGTGGCCGTCGGATGGGAAGCCGCAGCCCGGAGCGGCCCGGTAGCCGGCGTCCAGCACCGCCCAGTCGTTCAGAATTCGTGCTTCCAGCGCGCCCGTGCCTGCAGCAACAGGGCCGTGCCCTGGTGCTGGTGATGGTGGTGCTGATGCGGGCGCACAGGCCGCTGGCCAGGCTCTCGATCGTCATCGCCCCGGCCGCCGTGGCCCAGCGCGGCGATGCGCGGGCTGCCGAGGCCGGCAACATGGTGGACGAAGGCGAAAACGACCTCTTCGCCATGACGCTATGACCGGGCACGCTCAAAACAGACGTCGCCCCATCAGCTCGCGCTGCTGCGAACAATAGCTATCCGAGTCAGCCTCGACCGATTTCAATCCACAATCTCGAGCACGATCGCTTCACAGGAACGACGTCGCCACGGCCGGGAGTTCCTCGAGGGCGTGCGCCGCGAAGTCGAGCGCCCGCTGCACGGCGGCGCGCGACGCCGGCCCGCCGAAGCAGATGCGGACCGCTTCCGGCGGGCTGCCGGTCACGGTGAAGGCATCGCTGGCGACCACGCCGATCCCCGTGGTCCGCATGTGCCCGATGAAGGCCTAGCGCGTCCAACCCTCCGGCAGGGGCAGCCAGATGTTGAAGCTGACGGGATCGCCCTTGAAGCTTCCCGGCGGCAGGGCTTGGCGCGTGATCGCCTGACGTGCCGCGGCCTCCATCCGGATGAAGCGCAGCAGGCTGTCGGCCGTGCCGTCCTCGATCCAGCGCGTCGCCAGAGCGACGGTCAGCGGCGAGGCCATCACCGTCGCCGAGCGCACGGCCGCGGCGAAGGCCCAGCCGGACCGGGCGTCGGGGGCCACGACATAGGCCACGCGCATACCGGCGCCGATACATTTGGCCAGCCCCGCCACGTACCAGGTGATGTCGGGCGCGACCGAGGCCAGCGGCCCCGGCGCATGGGACGGGATGAAGCCATAGGCATCATCCTCGACGATCGGCACACCCCAGCGCCGGGCGATCGCGGCGATCACCTCGCGCCGCTTCTGCGACATGGTCAGCGTGGTCGGGTTCTGCAGGGTCGGGTTGAGATAGAGCGCCTTGGGCGACAGTTTCGAACAGGCGGCGGAGAACGCGTCCGGATCGATGCCCTCGTCATCCATGGGCAGGCCGACCAGCGACAGGGTGAGCTGTGCCGCGATCGACCGGATGCCGGGATAGGTGATGCCTTCGCTCAGCACCACCTGCCCGGGCTTGGCCAAGATGCCGAGGATGCCGAGCAGGGCGGGATGCGCCCCGGGCGTGATGAAGATGCGCTCCTGCGCCGGGACCAGCCCGCGGCGACTGAGCCAGAGCGACGCCGCCTCCTTGTCGAGCGGGCCGCCGCCGAAACCCTGGTAGCGCATCAGCGACACCAAATCCCGCCCGACCATCTCCAGCCCGGCCTGCATGCGCTCGATCAGCTGCGGGTCGTCGGGCTCCGGCGGCAGGTTCATGGAAAGGTCGACCGCGTCGGGCCGGGGCCGTGATGCAGGGGCCGGGGCGGCCCTGGCCTTCGGCCCGCTCTGCACGAAGGTGCCCTGGCCCTGGCGGGATTCGATCAGCCCGCGCTTCTGTGCCTCGACATAGCCCCGCGCCACCGTCGTGAAATCGACCCCCAGCCGTTCCGCCAGCTTGCGCTGCGGCGGCAGGCGATCGCCGGTCACCAGCTTGCCGGACTGGATATCGGCGGCGATGCGGTCGGCAAGGGCGAGATAGCGCGGCCGATCGGAGATCGAGAGGTCGGGGGTCCAGTCGTACATCATGCGCGATCGGTTGATGAAGGCAGGTTGACTGTATCGTGTTGCAGGCGGTGTTGCCATGCCGGTGCAGCAAAATTACTTCGCATTATTGACTGCATTTTTGAATGCATCATTCATCTTAATCGCTTATTGCAACCAGCCGGCTTTCGGCTGATTTGCTCAGAGTTTTCCCATTCCGTGTCCTCAAAATGAGCAGAATCATGCTCGATAGACAGGCATTATGACTGCATAATTGTATGTATATAGATTGCGATCAGACGCGCAAGTGACGGAATCCAATGACTGGCATATTGCTTGCATCACCTGTCTCCGACGCTGCGGTCGCTGCCGCAGTCCAATTCCGCTTCGGAGAGGTGAGCCATGCCAGCCGTGACCAAGCCCGCGAACCAGAAGGGTGATTTCCTCGTCGATTACGAAACCAAGGTTTTCGAGGACGTCAAAGCCGCCCCGGGCGAGAAGGCCCTCGTCACCTTCCACACCGTCGCCTTCGAGGGCTCGATCGGTCTCGTCAATCTCCTCCAGACCTCGCGCCTCATCCAGAAGGGGTTCGAGACCTCGGTCCTTCTCTATGGCCCGGGCGTGACCCTCGGCGTCCAGCGCGGCTTTCCCAAGCTCGGCGACGAGGCCTTCCCGGGGCATCTCAACTTCAACAACCGCATCGAGAAGATCATGACCGACGGCGGCAAGGTCTATGCCTGCCGCTTCGCCCTGCAGGCGCTGTACGGGCATGGCGAGGGCGCGCTGATCCCCGGGGTGATCCCGATCAACCCGCTCGACGTTCTCGACATCGTCCTCCTGCACCGCCGGGAGAACGCCTTCATCCTCGACACCTGGACGCTCTGAGGCGCGGACCGATGCGGCCGGCCCCACGGCCGCATCGGTCATAGGAGAGAGAGCCGCAATGGTTGCGAAAACCACGGTCCGCGTCGCCGCGGTCCAGATCGCCCCCGACCTGACCTCGCGCGAAAAGACGATGGCCAAGGTCATGAACGCGATCGCCGACGCTGCGGACAAGGGGGCCGAGCTGCTCGTCTTTCCCGAGACTTTCGTGCCCTGGTACCCCTAGTTCTCCTTTGTGCTGCCGCCGGTCCTCACGCGACGTGAGCATCTGCGCCTCTACGAGGAAGCGGTCGTTGTGCCGGGGCCGGAGACCGAGGCGGTCGGCACGGCCGCGCGCCGGCACGGCATGGTGATCGTGCTCGGCGTCAACGAGCGCGACC
>NZ_JBYRFX010000917.1:0-1679 GCF_057815775.1 Inquilinus sp. | reverse complement strand
GGCCTGCGGGCTGGGCCTGGCCGAGGAATGGGGCAACTGGGCGCCCGGCTGGCCGGCGACGCCGACCCCGCCGCGGCCGGCCGGCGGCGAGGCCTCGATCCGGGCCGAACGGGACCGGCGCCGGGACCTGGCCGTCGCCGCGGTGGAGCGCGCCTTCCCCGCGATCGATCCGGCGCGGATCCCGGGGATCCGGGTCGGGCTGGCGGCGCGGCTGCAGGAAGCAGACATGATCGAATGCCTCGACACCGAAACCATCCGCACCGTCGCCGACCGCCTCTGCCGTTCCCTCGGCATCGAGACCTGCCTCCGCTACCAGGTACACGACATCCCCGACACCGGGTGACGATCCTGGCGGCAGCGCCGTCTCACTCCGCCGAGACCGCCAGCGGCGTCGCGGCCCGGACCAAGGCCTGCGGCCGGCGCAGCATCAGCGACAGCACCCCGCCGACCCCGAGCAGGGCGACGTTGCCGCCGAGGGCGATGGCGAAGGCATGGCCATGGGCGGCGGCATCGGGCTGGGCCCCGAGCACGGCATAGAACACGCCGCCGATGATGGCGACGCCGAGGGCGGCGCCGATCTGCAGCACCGAGATGACGATGCCGGAGGCGAGGCCCGCCTGCCGCGCCGCCACGCCGCCGATCACCACCTTGATCGCCGAGGGCAGCACCAGCCCGTAGCCGAGGCCGGCGATGACCAGCCCGGCATCGAACGCAATCGCCGGTCCTGTGCCGGCGACGGCCAAAGCGACGGCGCTGAAGCCGAGGATCTGGGCGGCGAAGCCCAGGGTCAGCACGCGCGGGCCCAGGAGGCGCATGCCGGTCGAGGCGGCGAAGGAGCTGGCGAACACACCGCCAAGGAAGGGCAGGATCGCGAGCCCGGCTTGCAGCGTGCTGCGGTGCAATCCCCCCTGCTGGTAGACCGAGAAGGTCAGGTAGAAGGAGGAGAGCATGTAGAAGCTCAGCGCCGCCGCCAGCCCGATCACGAAATCCCGCTCACGGAACAGGGCGAGGTCCACGAGGGGCGAACCCCCGCGAGCGGTCAGCCGGGCCTCGAACCCGATGAAGGCGGCCAGGGCGATGGGGGCGGCGACCAGCAGGGCGAAGCACCAGACGGGCCAGCCGGCCTGGCGGCCCTCGACCAGCGGGTACACCAGCAGGGCCAGGGTCAGCGACAGCAGCGCGACGCCGCCGAGATCGAGCCCCAGCGCCGTCGGCGCGCGGGATTCCGCCAGGAAGAAGCGGGCGCCGGCCAGCCCGGCCAGGCCGATCGGCAGGTTGACCAGGAAGATCGCCTGCCAGCCCAGCCCGAAGGGATGCAGCGAGATCAGCACGCCGCCCATCACCTGGCCGATGATGAAGGCCAGGCTGAAGGTGGCACCGTACAGCCCCAGCGCCAGCCCCTGTTCCGACCCCGGGAACATCACCCGGATCGAGGCCAGCACCTGCGGCGCCATCGCCGTGGCGGCGACGCCCTGCAGGATGCGGCCGGCGATCAGCGCGCCCGGCGACCAGGCGGCGGCGCAGAGCAGCGAGGCCAGGGTGAAGCCGGCGATGCCGATGGTGAACAGCCGCTTGCGGCCGAACAGGTCGCCCAGCCGGCCGCCGGTGATCAGGAACACGGCATAGGTGGCGGCATAGGCGGAGATCACGAACTGCACCTCGCCCGGGCTGGCGCCCAA
>NZ_JBYRFX010000916.1:0-4766 GCF_057815775.1 Inquilinus sp. | reverse complement strand
CGGATGCTGGCCGATCTCGGCTGCAGCCATGTCATCGTCGGCCATTCCGAACGCCGCCAGGACCATGGCGAGATCGACCTCATGGTCGCCGAGAAGGCCCGCGCGGCGCAGGCCGAGGGCATGGTCGCGATCATCTGCATCGGCGAGAGCGAGACGGAACGCAACGAGGGCCGGGCGCCGCAGATCTGCAGCCGCCAGATCGCCGGCTCGCTGCCGCGCGGCGCCACCGCCGAGAACACGGTGATCGCCTATGAGCCGATCTGGGCGATCGGCACCGGGCGGACCCCGACCGCGGCGGAGGTGGCGGACACCCACGCCCATATCCGGGCGATGCTGGCCGTCCATGTCCCGGCCGAGGCCGCGGGAATCCGCATCCTCTATGGCGGCTCGGTCAAGCCGTCCAACGCGGCCGAGCTGCTGACCCTGGCCAATGTCGACGGCGCCCTGGTCGGCGGCGCCAGCCTGAAGGCGGATGATTTTTGGGCCATCGCCCAAGCCGGCGCAAAATAGCTCCGCATCGGCGTTGCATAGGGCGGGGGCCGTGGTTATAGTCCGGCCCGCTCGCCACCCGGCACCTGTCCGGCGGCGACCACGGTCGGAGCGTAGCGCAGCCTGGTAGCGCACTTGCATGGGGTGCAAGGGGTCGGGAGTTCGAATCTCCCCGCTCCGACCAAATTTCCCCCGGTTTGGCATCGCCAGCCGCCAAGCCCCAAACGACATTTCCGCTGTGAAGGGCCCAGTCCGCGCCATGCTTGTCGCCCTCGATTGGGGAACCTCCTCGCTCCGCGCCTGGCTGCTCGACGCCAACGGTGCCATCCGTGACGAGGCGGAGGCCCCGCTCGGCATTCTCAAGGTCCCCGGCGGCAATTTCGACGCGGTGTTCCGGCAGTTCGTCGAAGGCTGGATCCCGGCCGGCGCAACGGCGGCCATCGCCTCCGGCATGATCGGCAGCCGCCAGGGCTGGGCCGAGGCACCCTATGTCGGCTGCCCGGCCGACGAATCGGCCCTGGCCGCCGGGCTGATCACCATCCCGACCTCGCTGCCAATCCCGCTGCGAATCATCCCCGGCGTCAGCCGGGTCGACGCCGACGGCATCCCCGACGTGATGCGCGGCGAGGAAACCCAGATCATCGGCGACGCACCGGCCAGCGGCCGCCGACTCTACGTCCTGCCGGGCACCCACAGCAAATGGGCGCTGGCCGAGGATGGCCACATCACCTGGTTCGCGACCTACATGACCGGCGAGGCCTTCGCGGTGCTGACCGAGAACAGCATCCTCGGCCGTCTCATGGACGGGGACGGGCGGGCGCCCAACGCGGACGCGTTCCGCCGCGGCCTCGCCATCGGGGCCGTGGCCGGCGGCGGGCTGCTGCGCCGGCTGTTCAGCGTCCGCACCCTCGGCCTGTTCGGCGAGATCGAGCCCAATGCGCTTGGCGCCTATCTCTCGGGCATGCTGATCGGGGCCGAGGTGGCCGACGCCCGCGCGACGGTGTCAGCCGCCACTGGTGCGGCGCCTGATACCGTGACCATCATCGGCGGCACCGAGCTGTCGGAGCGTTATGCCGATGCGATCGACGCGGCCGGCCTGGCCAGCCAGATCGCCCCGCCCGACACCACGTTGAAGGGGCTGTGGCGCCTCGCCAAGCAAGCGGAGCTGGTGTGATGAGCATCTCCCTCGACCAAGCCCTGGCCGACCTGCCCCTGGTGGCGATTCTCCGCGGCGTGAAACCCGACGAGGTCGAAGGCATCGGCGCCGCCCTGGTCGATGCCGGCTTCCGCTGCATCGAGGTGCCGCTGAATTCGCCGCAGCCCGTCGACAGCATCCGCATCCTGGCCGACCGGTTCGGGCAGAGCGTGCTGGTTGGCGCCGGCACGGTGCTGAAGGTTGACGATGTCGCCCGGGTCAAGGCGGCGGGCGGGCGGCTGATCGTGATGCCGCATGCCGATGTCGAGATCATCGCCGAGGCCAAGCGGCAGGATCTGGTCTGCGCCCCAGGTGCTGCCACGCCGACCGAGGCCTTCGCCGCGCTGAAGGCTGGCGCCGACGGGGCCAAGCTGTTCCCGGCCGAGGCGATCCCGCCCGGCGTGGTCAAGGCCTGGCGCGCGGTGGTGCCGGCCGCGGTGCCGCTGATCGCTGTCGGCGGCATCACCCCGGACCGGATGGCGGCCTATCGCGACGCCGGCACCACCGGCTTCGGCCTGGGCTCGGCCCTGTACAAGCCGGGCATGACCGCCGCCGCCGTCGCTGCCACCGCCGCCGCCTTCGCCCAGGCCTGGCACACGCTGAAGGGCTGAGTTCGAGGTGCCGGTTCCCGGCCCCTATCTCCAATCCCGGTCGTGACACCGGGCCGGCCGCCGTCTATGACCGTGGCACGAGCGACGGGGAAGAGGATCAGCGCGTGGTGCAAGACGGGGGCGTGCAGGGCAAGGCCGAGCGGCCGGGCTTCATCCGCCGGCAATACGACCGGCTGATCCGGGCGGCACACGGGCCGCGGGCGCAATGGACGCTGGCCGGGGTCGCCTTTGCCGAAAGCTCGTTCTTCCCGGTCCCGCCCGACGTCGTGCTGATCCCGATGATGCTGGCCAATCCGCGGCGGGCGTGGTGGCTGGCGGGGCTGTGCACCGTCGCCTCGGTGATCGGCGGCCTGGTCGGCTACGCCATCGGCTATTTCCTGTTCGCGACGGTCGGGTCCTGGCTGATCAACCTGTACGGGCTGCAGTCCGGCTTCCACGAATTCCAGCAGAAATACGCGGAGTGGGGCGCCTGGATCATCCTGGCTAAGGGGGTGACGCCGATTCCCTACAAGCTGGTGACCATCACCAGCGGCGTCGCCCAGTTCCCGCTGGGGCTGTTCATCCTGTCCTCGATCGTCTCGCGCGGCCTGCGCTTCTTCCTGATCGCGGTCCTGATGCGCGTTTATGGCGAGAAGGTGCGTTACTATCTTGAAAAGTACATGAACTGGGCCTTCTGGGGCTTCATTGTCCTGGTCGCGCTCGGCTTCGCGGTGATGACGCAGATCTAGCCCGCTGCGTCGAAAACCGCGGGCAAGGGGGAGCGTCCGGCCATGACCGTGCAAGCCATTCTTCTTCCGGTGTTCGTCCAGGTCCTGCTGATCTTCCTGCTCGCCCTTTGGATGCTGCAGGTGCGCGCCGCGGCGGTGCGCAGCGGCGAGGTCCATATGCGCGACATGGTTCTCAGCCAGGCCGTCTGGCCGGCCCGCGCCATCCAGGTCGCGAACAGCTTCCACAACCAGCTGCAGCTGCCGCCGCTGTTCTTCGTGCTGGTGATCCTGGCGATGATGACGAAGAAGGCGGACCTGCTGTTCGTGGTGATGTCCTGGGCCTTCGTCATCACCCGCATCCTGCATGCCGCGATCCACACCGGCCCGAACCGCCTGCATCTGCGCTTCGGCGCCTTCGCCGCCGGCGCCGCGCTGCTGCTGGCGATGTGGGTGATCTTCGCCCTGCGCATCCTACGGCGGGCATCGAGCCGGTGTGAGGAGGGCGGGGGCAGAGGTGATGGGAGCCACTGAAACCAGCGGCTCCCGCCGTTGCTAGCATCCGTCGCCGATGGCCGATGAATCCTCGATCACTTGGTTCCGGTCGGTGCGGATGAACAGCATGCACCCGTGCCAGACCTCATTCTGCTGGTAGTATCCGGTCGGCGTGTACTGGTCCTGGTAGATCGGCGTGGACGCGACGCCGTTGCCGCTCGGTGCCATGCCGACGATGGTCTGGCCAGCGTATTCGGTTCCGGTCTGGACGAATTCTTCCCGGGTGTCGGTGCCCGTCACCGTGTGCCAGACATATTCCCACCCCGCGCTGCCATCCAAGGCGGCATTGCGCGGCGTGTAGTTCTGCGTCTCGCCGAACTGGGCAAAGGCGGCCTGGATCTTCTGCCCCTTGAGGGCATCGGCCTTCTGTTTCGTGGCACTCGGGCCGAACGCACAGGCGCCGAGTGCCAGGGCGCAGCCAACCGTCGTCAGAGCCGCGCGTGCAAGCGTGACTGTCCGCATAGGAATTCCCCCCTCTTTCATTCCCATCCCACCATGATTTCAAATCATGACGATGGTTGGGCGGCCGAAGGGGGATGGGGCGATCCGCCCTACGCCGCCGCCCGCGTCAGCAGCCGCCCGGCGCGGTCGACGTCGGTCTCGCCGGAGCGCCAGGACAGGCGGCCGTTCACCACCACGAAGTCGAGGCCCTTGGACGGGGTCTTCGGCGCCTCGAAGGTGGCGGCGTCGGCGATGTGGACGGGGTCGAACACCACGAGGTCGGCGGCGTGGCCCTCGCGCACCAGGCCGCGGTCGTGCAGGGCGAAGCGCATCGCCGACAGGCCGGTCATCTTGTGCACCGCCGTCTCCAGCGGGAACAGGCCGAGGTCGCGGCTGTAATGGCCCAGCACGCGCGGGAAGGTGCCCCACAGCCGCGGATGGGGGTGGCTGTCATGCGGCAGCCCGTCCGACCCGATCATGGTCAGCGGGAAGGACAGGATGCGGCGGACATCGGCCTCGTCCATCTGGAAGTAGATGGCGCCGGCCGGGTGCAGCCGCACCACGGCTTCCTTCTCGGTGCAGCCCCATTCCCGGGCGATGTCGGCGAGGTCGCGGCCCGCCATCTCCGGCTGCGCCTTCGACCACGCCACCATGATCCGGATGTCGCCGGTGACATGGTCGGGGTCCAGCACCGTCGAGCCCGCGGTGTAGGGATAGGCGTCGAGGCCGACCGGCTGATGGCGCGCTGCGGCCTCGATCACCGGCAGGGTC
>NZ_JBYRFX010000915.1:0-8373 GCF_057815775.1 Inquilinus sp. | reverse complement strand
TTTCTTGCGGCATGTTGGAAACATCTCCATCAGTCTCTCCCACAAGATGGCGTGGAGCGGCTTCGGAGAACTGTCTGTGCTGAGGCTAATGCGAAGCGCGGCCCAATCTCTATGGAGCGAGACTGATGACATATTTCCCGGGTACGTCCGGCAACGATTTTCTGTACGGCGGTGCGGACAAGGACTTCCTCGAAGGCCTCGCCGGCAATGACACCCTGTACGGCGGGGACAACGGCGACAATCTGCTGGGTGAGGCCGGCAACGACATCATCCACGGTGGCAACGGCACCGACGAGCTCATGGGGGGGGATGGTAACGACTATCTCTACGGTGAGACCGATGGCGACTATATGGAGGGTGGCGCCGGCGCCGATCACCTCGACGGCGGCGGCGCCGAAGATGGTTTGAACATGATCGGCTATATGTATTCACCGAGCGGCGTCACGGTAAACCTGGCAACCCTGACCGCCAGCGGCGGCGATGCGCAGGGCGACGTTTTCGTGAACTTCCAGAGCGCCGAGGGCAGCCAGTTCCATGACGTCCTGATCGGCGATGGCGATACCAATTACCTGAAGGGCCAGGACGGGGACGACACGCTGTATGGCGCTGCCGGCTTCGACTATCTCTATGGCGAGGACGGAAACGACACCCTGAATGGTGGCCCCGGCTCACAATACAACGGGGATATGCTCGACGGCGGCAGTGGGACCGACACGGCCAGCTATTCCGACGCGACGGCCGCGGTCACGGTGAATCTGGCGACCGGCCTCGGCACCCATGGCGATGCCCAGGGCGACAGCTACGTGTCGATCGAGAATGTCGACGGTGGTGCGGGGGCCGATACGGTCATTGGCTCGGCCGGGGCGAACACGCTCCGGGGCGACGGCGGTGCCGATAGACTGTCCGGCGGCGACGGCACTGACGTGCTCCGCGGGGGGGCTGGGGCGGACCACCTGGACGGCGGTGCCGGCTTCGATGTGGCGATGTATTCCGAAAACAGCGCTGCGGTCACGGTCAATCTCGCGACTGGAACCGGCCTTGGCGGCACGGCGCAGGGCGACGTGCTGACGTCGATCGAGGCCGTCTACGGCGGCAACGGCAACGACATGCTCACGGGCAACGCGGCAGCCAACACCCTGGTCGGCAATGCCGGAAACGATACGTTGACGGGTGGTGGTGGGCGGGACGACCTCGCCGGTGGCGCCGGGGCGGACCGCTTCGTTTTCACCGCGCTGGGTGATAGTCCGGCCAATGCTAATGCCGACCGGATCACCGATTTCAGCCACGCTCAGGGCGATAAGATCGACTTGCACTCAATCGATGCCAATACGACCGCCGCCGGTGACCAAGCCTTCCACTTCATCGGCACCGCCGCCTTCAGCCATCATGCCGGGGAGTTGCATGAAAGCATCTCCGGCAGCAACACCGTCGCCGCCGCTGACGTCAACGGCGACGGCGTCGCCGATTTCAACGTCGTCCTGAGCGGGAATATCACCCTGGTCGCCGGTGATTTCGTGCTCTGACCGGCGACCGCTTCGGGACAGCTACCGCAAGTCTGGATGCTCGAAGATCGTCCCCAGATGTGACAGGGTGTCGACCAACAGCCGGCGTGTGTCCCTGGCCAACTGAGGGCCGGCCGGCTCGGAGAGGCTGACGAGTTCCCGGATCCAGCCGGCCAGCTGAATGGAATCCGGGCTGGCTGGATCGAGGCTGCGGCGGATCTTGGTCATGCCATCGACAAGCTCGTCGACAGTCTTGAAGCGGTACCAGCGCTCTCCGCGCCGAAAGGCGATGGGGGGGATGATGGAGATCTCGTTAAACGGCACGTGATGGTCCTCCTGGCCGCTCTCCACGGCAACTCGTCCCGACCATATCAGGCCCGTCCACCCGCTTCGCATTGGCTTTCGGTTGTACTGGCGGCCCTTCGATACATCCTTGCGGAGAGTGAGGCGCACGAAGATTCGTATTGCTGCGGCCGAGAGGTCACCCTGCGCGATCTAAGCGCGTGATCAGGTGGCCGCTAGGACTAGTTCTGGCGCATGAGAAGTCCGGCGCGAGGCGCGATGGGGGGATGTTCCTCGCGCCGGACCCAGGCCTTGCGATCGGTGCCGGCCCATTCCCAGTGGGCCGCGGTTCCACGACCCCGTCGAGTCGCCCGAAAGGGTGAGATGGTGGAACGGGTCGAGCGGGTCGTGCCTTTGGTGCAGTCGGGGAATTCGTTGAAATCCTCCTACCGGACGGTGTCAGCTCGAAGGGGCGGGCTCCCTCCATTTAGGTGCTGGCCGAAAGCCCGTAGGGGGACAGACGAGGAAGGTGCGCGCGGATAGCAGCGACAGAAGTTGGGGCGGATGAACGGTTCGATGCCAAGCGCGTCGCTATGCGCTCGGCACCGATAGTCTTGCCTGGCCTGTACTGCCTGATCGGGGCGCGAGGCTGTGCAGTTTGAACGCCACTTCCGTACGATTCTGGGCCTGCAGCTTCTTCATGATGCTGCGGACATGCACCTTCACGGTGCTCTCGCACAGGTTGAGCTCATAGGCGATGATCTTGTTCGCCTTGCCGCGCGAGATAGCCTCCGCGACCTCGGCCTGCCGCTCGGTGAAGAGCTGATTTCCGGTCGCCGAGGCAAGGGGCTGTTCCTGCGCCGCGTGGGACAGCATCAGGCTGCTGGCCGGTGCGAACACGCCGCCGGCCTGGGCCAAGGAGATTGCCCCGACGGCGACGGTCAGGCTGACGCTGGTCGGAATGTAGCCGCGGGCGCCGCAGGTTAGGATGCCGACGACATGTTCCGGATCTTCGATGTCGCCCATCACGATCGTGGGGACCTTCGGAAAGTCGCGCACCAAGCGATCCAGATCTGCCTGCAGGAGGGGATCTTCCGCCGGCGTCGAACCGATCCCCAGCAGGATGACTGACGTTTCGCCCGGGACGGGGTCGTCGCGCAGCCAGTCCTCGACGGAGGCGAATGCCTGGCTGCGGAATCGTGTTCCTGCGGTCCGGAGCGCTCGGATCAAGGTCTCCCGGCCGAGTGTCCGGGCGTTGATGACGGTGACCAATTTCGCATCGCCATCGACCGGTATCCATGTCGGCACCGGTGCCTCGGCACCATCGCTGACCTGCTCGTCGGCCCTGGGGGCCGACTCGATGATCGCCGGCTCTCTAATGGGGGCGATCCCATCGATGGACACGGCATGTCTTCCGCTATACGCAAGCATGTCTACTCCTCGCGGCCGAATATCGGCCGTTGGCATTAAAACACTTTGTTCGGCGGTCGCTGCCTTCTTCGGTGCCGGTAGAAGGTAAATACGGCACTGTCAGGGCTGTCATCTGCTTTGGTGCGAAGCGGCGAATGAATTGTGAGCTTCACGATTTTGGTGATTGCGGTCAGTCAGTTTGGAGTCTTGAATTTTATTAATCGTTAGATGGGAATATAGGGCCTGATGCGGCGAGCCGAGTCAACTAGGTGAAATCAATTTTATGTATAATTTAGATTAATCCTTCCTAATGCGTTTGGCTGATCCCACTCATTCAACTGAATAGGTCCGCCGTGATTGCGGCGGGATTGTCGGCCTCGTCACACGGTAGCGCGGGGCGAGATCCACTGCTGCCGTCCTCGATCGATCCGAACGCCGACCTCACGGTCTGGGATGGCTCGTCGAGCCGCCTGACCCTTGCGATCATGTTGGGCGCGATGGTCATCTTCCTGCCGCTCATCATCGCCTACACGGCCTGGGTCTATCGCGTGCTGCGCGGCCGCGTCACCCTCGCCCATGTCTCCGACAACCCGACCAGCGCCTATTGAAATGGGAGATGACCGATGTGGTACTTCGCCCGGATCCTCGGTGTAGGAATCGCCTGTGCCATCTCGATCCTCAACGCCATGTGGCTTGAGCTGCGCGAAGCCGGGGAAATCGAGGCACCGATGGATGGTGCGGGACATTGACCAACCGCCATTCCGGCCGCCGCAGATGATGCTAGAGAAGAGACCGGCTTCTTTGTCCACGGTCTCGGGGCCGAGCTTGCAGGGTTGACCGATTTGAAACTAGATCGAGGCCGTCAAAGTAATACATTTGGATGTTCGAAGATAGCGCTGGCGATTCTCTATTGGCCGGAGTCTGCACCTGTCGATCGGACTGGTGGTGCCGATCGTCGTCGTGACGCGCCTGGTCTGGCTCGCTTACCATCCCGCACCGGAGCCGCCGTCAGATCCGCCGACATGGCAGCGCATCGGGGCTCATCTGCTTCAGATCCTGCTCTATGGGCTGTTGATTGCCTTGCCAGTGTTGGGTTGGCTCTGGGCGAGCGCGCTTGGCTGGGCAATCCGCTTGTTCGGTCTGGTTACCCTGCCGGATCTCGTCGGCCATGGGGCCGCTATCTGCCGCGTTGCCGGTGATCTCCACGCACTCCTGTCCAATGGGCTGCTGGCCTTGGTCGGCATTCAGGTTGTTGGCGCCCCGTATCATGCCGTCTTCCGGTGCGATGGGGTGATGCAGAGAATGCTGCCGGCTTCGCATCGCTCGACCTGACCAAGCGGGAGGTTGGCGTCATGTCCGGTCCGGGGAGCCGACCGCCATGGCCGGTTATTGGCACTCACTATCGTCTGGCTCCCGTCGGGAACGGCCAAATTTCGCCGATCCGGGCGATGTCCGGTTTCGGACGGCTACGCGATGACCGCAGTTGGCCCGAAACCGCCAAGGCCGCCCCCCGCCTACCGGCCGCCGGTTCCTCCAGGTGGCTTCGACTGAGGGGTGTCCGCCGGCGAGATAGCCCTGACCCGACCGCAGGGCCTGCTCGAGGACGGGAGAGATGCGCGACGCCGGGATCGGTTCAGACTACCGGCACGTTGACGCTGCCGAGCGTCGCCCGCGCCGTTGGCCAATGCCGAGAAAGGCTCCGAGGCCGAAGAAATCGATCCGCATCCGAGAGTCCCGCGCTGGTCGGCACGGGCCTCTCGGGCGGGTGCCGTGCAGATCAATGAGAATGATTCATGGTGAAGGCCGTTCGGCGGCTCGTCGCGTCAATCACGCCAGATAGAGCTTGAACCAGTCGATGGTCCGGTCCCAGGCCAGCTTGGCGGCGGCCTCGTCGTAGCGGGGCGTGGAGTCGTTGTGGAAGCCGTGGTTGACGCCGGGATAGATGTAGGCCTCGTACGTCTTATTCGCGGCCTTCAGCGCGGCCTCGTAGGCGGGCAAGCCCTGGTTGATGCCGGTGTCCAGCTCGGCATAGTGCAGCAGCAGGGGCGCCTTGATCCGCGGCACGTCCTCCGCCTTCGGTTGCCGGCCGTAGAACGGCACTGCGGCGGCCAGCTCGGGATAGGCCACGGCCGCGGCATTGGCGACGCCACCGCCATAGCAGAAGCCGGTGATGCCGACTTTGCCGGTGGTCAGGTCGCTGTGCATCAGGACCTCGACCGCGGCGAAGAAGTCGTTCATCAGCTTCGTCGGATCGACCTTCTGCTGCAGGTCGCGGCCCTTGTCATCATTGCCGGGATAGCCGCCGACCGAGGTCAGCCCGTCCGGAGCCAGGGCGACGAAGCCGGCCTTGGCCACCCGCCGTGCCACATCCTCGATATAGGGGTTCAGGCCGCGGTTCTCATGCACCACGACCACGCCCGCCACCTTGCCGGCAGCCCTGGCGGGGCGGACCTGATAGGCCCGGACCTCGCCATTGCCCTTGGGCGACGGGTAGGTGGTGTATTCAGCGACGATGTCCGGGTCAGTGAACTCGACCTGCTGGGCCATCGCGTAGTTCGGGCTCAACGACGCCAGGATCGTCGCCGCGCTCAGCCCCGCCACCCCGAATTTGCGGACGCGGTCCAGGAACTCGCGTTTGGTGATCCTGCCGTGGACGTAATAGTCGTAGAGCTCCAGCAGCTCTGGCTGGAAGTCCTTGGCGGTGAGACGGGTCATGAAGCGCTCCCCCTTTCCGTTGCGACCGCGCGCCCCGTGACTCCTGAGGCGGCGACACACCCCTCACGTTCGCTCCGGCCGGAGCCGTCGGCGATGCAGCATGGAACCGCCCTCAGGGCTGCGACGGGGCGGCCTCGCCGTCGAGCACCCGCCTGATGCGGTCCTCGTCCAGCGCATTTTCCCATTTCGCCACCACGATTGTCGCCACCGCATTGCCGACTAGGTCGGTCGGGGTCAGGCCAAGAACAGGCCTCGGCGGATCAGTTTGCCACGAGTCCGCTTGAGAGAAGCTGCCTTGATGACCGCTCCTGGCGCGGGCCGGCCGGGACCGATAAGGTCTGCTCCCGGCCGGCGTGACCCCCCGGGCGCTATGCGCACCGCTGCAAGTCTCTCAGAGGTCAAGCTGCTCGGAGATACGGAGCGCGTCGTCCACCTCGATGCCGAGGTATCGGACGGTGCTTTCCAGCTTCCTGTGGCCCAGAAGGAGTTGGACTGCTCTCAGATTGCCGGTCTTGCGGTAGATCTGGGCTGCCTTGGTATGTCGCATCGAGTGTGTTCCGTAGGCCGGGCTGTCGAGGCCGGCATCTGTCACCCAGTCATGAACGAGGCGAGCATACTGACGCGTCGAGAGATGAGATTGGCCCCGACCACGGCTGGGGAACAGGAAGCCCGCGCCTGAGCCGCGGTGTATCAGCCAAACCTGTATGGCCTTTCGAGTGCCATCAATCAGCTCGAACTGAACCGGGCGGGCGGTTTTCTGCTGGATAATGGTCGCACGCTCGCGGGCACGCCCGCCGATCTGAACGTCTTCAATTCGCAAGCTGACTAGGTCGCTGGCCCGGAGCTTGCTGTCGATCGCAAGGTTGAACAGTGCCAGATCCCGCTCACGGCCTTCGATTTCGAGCCGCGCTCGTATAGACCAGACATCCTTCGGTTTCAGTGGTCGCTTCTGACCGACCAACTGGCCCTTGTTCCAAGGGACTTGCCGATTTGCCGAGGAGTTTGAATCATTTGTGGTGGGCATGGCCTATCACTCCTAGCCACCCTCCCGCCGCGACGCTCACCGATGTGAGCCGGCGAACACTATCACAAGCAACCCATTGGCCGCTTCGGAGATGCCGCCGCGATTGTTGGATATGGGGCCCCTTTCCCAACCAGATTAGCTGCAAAGGGCGGAAATCGGCTGTTTGTGTCCAAGAGGCCGATGTCCGGACCCGCGGGCGTCCACTTTGGGCTGTTTTTTCCAGCCGCGAGGGGACGAGTGGATCGGTTCCCGTTGTGGGAGGTTCTGACATCAAGGCGTGCGAGATCGGATCCAGATCGTCTTGGTCTGCAGATATTGGGACACGGCCTCCAATCCTTTGTCCCGGGCCAGCGAGCCGGACCGGCGATAGCCGCCGAACGGCGTCTTGACGTCGCCCTCGGTGAATCCGTTGATCGCGACCGTGCCGCAGGCCAGCCGGCGCGCAAAGTGCAGGGCGCGATCGATGTCCCGGGTGTAGACCGTCGCCTGCAGTCCGTATTCGGTGTCGTTGGCAACCGCGAGGGCGCCCTCGAGGCTGTCGACCTCAATCATTCCCAGGACCGGGCCGAAGATCTCCTCCCTGGTGATGGTCATGGATGCGTCCAACCCGTCGAAGACGGTCGGCTCGACGAAGAAGCCGGTTCGGCCACTGTCCCGCCCGCCCACCAGCAACCGGGCGCCCTGGTCGCGCCCGCTGCGGATGAAGCCCAGGACCCGGGATTGCTGTTCCTGTGAGACCAGCGGCCCGATCTCGGTCCGGGGGTCGAGCGGATCGCCGACCCGCAGGGCGCCGATCCGGGCCAGCACCTTCGCGGTGAACTCCGGCTTCCGGCTGCGGTGGATGATCTGCCGCATATTGGCCGAGCAGTTCTGGCCGGCATTCCAGAAGGCGGCATTGACGGCGTTGTCGATCAGATCGTCCGAGATCTCGGCGTCGTCGAGCACGATGAACGGGCTTTTGCCGCCCATCTCCAGCCCGACCGGCTTCAAATTGCTCTCCGACGCGTATTTCAGGAACAGCGCTCCGACCTCGTTCGAGCCGGTGAAGGTGACGGCGTCGATATCCGGATGCCGGCCGATCGGCGCGCCGACGTCGGGGCCATAGCCGGGGACCACGTTCAGCACCCCGTCGGGCAGGCCGGCCTCCGACGCCAGCTCCGCCAGCCGGAGTGCTGTGAGCGACGTCTGCTCGGCGGGCTTCAGCACGACGCTGCAGCCCACCGCCAGGGCGGGTGCCAGCTTCCAGGCCGCCATCAGCAGCGGAAAGTTCCAGGGCACCACCGCGCCGACCACGCCGATCGGCTCGCGGACGATCAGCGCCAGGGATTCCGGCCCGGTCGGCGCGATCTGGCCAAAGATCTTGTACGCCAGCTCGGCATACCATTGGAAGAAGGCCGGGACCTCGGTGCCGATCTCGTGCAGGCAGTCCTTGTTCGCCTT
>NZ_JBYRFX010000914.1:0-2239 GCF_057815775.1 Inquilinus sp. | reverse complement strand
CCATCGGCATCAGCTCATGCGTGCCGAAGGTGACCGGCGCGTTGATCCGCAGCCGGCCGCGCGGCACGGCGTGCAGATCCTCCGCCAGCGCCTCCGCCGCCTCGGCCTCGGCCAGCACGATGCGGCAGCGTTCATAGAAGGCACGGCCGACCTCGGTCAGGCTCTGCCGCCGCGTGGTGCGGGCCAGCAGCCGGGCGCCGAGGCGATCCTCCAGGAAGCGCACATGCTTGCCGACCATCGGTGCGGACAGGCCAAGCGCCTCGGCCGCGGCGGCGAAGGAGCCGGTTTCGACAGCCCGGACGAACACCGCCATGCTGGTGAGCCGATCCATGATTAAAAACCGTTGGTTTCGACTGTTGTCGTCAACCCGCTATTTATCTCATCTGCGAAGCAAATCATACCCACCGCACGCCGCAAGACAGACTGCAGCAGGAGTGTCGTCATGGCCCGTATCGTCCGCATCCACCAACTCGGCGGCCCCGAAGTTCTCCGCATCGAATACGTCGAGGAGCCGCCGCCCGGTCCCGGCGAGATCCGCCTGCGCGTCAAGGCGCTGGGCCTGAACCGCGCGGAATCGATGTTCCGCACCGGCTATTATCCGGAATCGCCTGATTTTCCCGCCCGGCTCGGCTACGAGGCCGCCGGCGTGATCGAGGCGCTGGGCGCTGGTGTCACCGGCTTCGCCGTGGGCGATGGCGTCAGCATCGTGCCGCCGCTGTCGATCACCCGCTGGGGCACCTATGGCGAGGTCGCCAACGTCCCGGCCGAGGCAGCGGTGAAGCATCCGGCCCATCTGTCCTGGGTCGATGCCGCGGCGGTGTGGATGCAGTACGTCACCGCCTATGGCGCGCTGATCGAGATCGCCGGGCTGGGCAAGGGCGATGCGGTGCTGATCACCGCGGCGTCCAGCAGCGTCGGCCTGGCCGCGATCCAGATCGCCAACCGGATCGGCGCCACCCCGATCGCCGCCACCCGCACATCCGCCAAGGCCGCGGCGCTGCGCGATGCCGGCGCCGCCCATGTCATCATCACCGATGAGGAGGATCTGGCCGCCCGGGCCAAGGCCATCACCGGCGGCGCCGGGGTCCGCGCGGTGTTCGACCCCATCGCCGGCCCGGGCGTGAACGCGCTGGCCGAGGCGCTGGGGCATGGCGGCATCCTGGTCGAATACGGCGCGTTGAGCCCCGAGCCGACACCGTTCCCGCTGTTCCCCGCCCTGGTCAACGCGCTGACCATCCGCGGCTACCAGTACAAGGAGATCGTGTCCGACCCGGCCCGTTTCGACCGGGCCAAGCGCTTCATCCTCGACGGCCTGGCCGATGGCAGCCTGAAGCCGATCGTGGCCAGGACCTTCCCGCTCGACCAGATCGTCGAGGCGACCCGCTACCTCGAATCCAACCAGCAGTTCGGCAAGATCGTCGTCACGGTCTGATTTCGGCCGGGCGGCGGCGATGGACCCCCGCTGCCGCCGCCCGATCTCACCGGGCCGGACCGCTCCGCTCACGGCCCAATAACGATGGTTTAACGCGCAAGGATCTAAGGTCTCTCCGATATCGACCGAAACATTCAACTTCATCGGGGACTGATCATGCGCATTATCGAACAACCCGAGCCTGCCCGCGTGACCTCGGAATGGGCCCGCCGCTATCTGGAACGCCTGGACCAGCCGCTGGACCCGTGGGAGACGGATTTCTTCCGCAGCGGCTGCAACTTCCTGGCCCGCGACTCCGCCACCGGCGCGATCTCCTGCTGGAAGTCGATGAACCTGCCAATCGCCCGCCGGCGCGAGACCTACATCGGGCCGATGGGCATGACGCCGCTGACCCGGCATGAGATCGACCGCCTCTCCGGCCTGCTGGAGAAGCTGGCCGAGGGCGAGGATGCATCGGACCAGGTGGCGGCGCTGCGGCGCTATCGCTGACGGCCACCGTTACCAGCACCGTCATTGCGAGTGCAGCGAAGCAATCCAGAGGCCGCACGCACCGGCCCTTGGATTGCTTCGTCGGCTTCCCTCCTTGCAATGACGGCGTCCTTCAAGCGTCTGTCGAATCCAGCCGCCGATTGACGCTCCCGCCCACCCCCGCGCAGGATTGGCCGCGCCGATGCGGCGGGAGCGGTGGGCGAGGGCCGGGTGATCGGAAACCTAGGGATCAGGCGATCTTGGCAGGCCGCTTCCTGCCTGCTGGCCATCCTGTCTGCCGCCCCCGGTCCCGCACGGGCGCAACAGGCCTGGATCGGC
>NZ_JBYRFX010000913.1:0-10427 GCF_057815775.1 Inquilinus sp. | reverse complement strand
GAAATCCGCCGTGTTTCGGGTGACGACGGTCAGGCCATGCACGAGGGCGGTGGCGGCGATGAGACCGTCGCGGATCGGCCTGGGGTCGGGGACATAGAGGGTGGCGCTGCGGCGGGCCACAGCGGTGTCCACGGCAAGGATCCGATCGGCGAAGGCGGTCAGGATCTGGTTGGTCAGCCAGGAGCGAAGGATGGCGCCCTGGTAGGGGTCGCGATGCTCCGCGCGGATGACCCCGATCTCGATCTCCTCGATGGTGATGACCGAGAGAAAGAGGCCGGCGACGGGAACGGAGCCCGCCCAGGAGACCACGTTGGGGTCGGCCTGTCGGCGGCGCAGCTCCGAGACGACATTGGTGTCGAGGAGATGCATCAGAGGTCGGCCGGGCGTGCCAGATCACGCCGCGGCGGGATGTCCAGCTCCACATCTTCGTCGATCGCCAGAAGCTCGACGATGCTTGCCTGCCCACCGGTCAGGCGATGGTAGTCCTCGATCGAAAGCAGGACATGGGCGGGGCGACCGCGGTCGGTGATGAAGACCGGCCCGTCCTGAGCCGCCTTCTTGGCCCGGGTGGTGTCCTGGTTGAATTCCCGGCTCGACAGGGTGGTGATGCTCATCGCCGCCTCCTCTTGATGTAGTTACATTACTACATCTTGGGGTTTTCCAGAAGCGACCTGTCGGCGGCCGCGACCGCTCAGGCCGCCGCCCGGCCGGCGATGGTGACGCGGGTCAGCGCTTCGGAGGCATCCCACAGCCGGCGCCAGGCCGCCTGGTCGAGCGCCTGCGGCGCGATCTTCGACCGGCGCGGCGATCCCTTGATCTCGGAGAAGCCGTCCGGCCCGTACATCGCGCCGCCTTCGGCCACCGGCGTGGTCGCGGCGTAGAGCGTCGGCAACGCCCCGGCGGCCGCGGATTGCCCCAGGATGGGGATCAGCAGGCCCAGCACCCGCTCGAACAGTTTCGGCGCCGTCCGGCCCATGCCCGGCCCGGCGGCCTGCAGACCCGTCGCCGCGATGCCCGGATGCGCCGCGATGCTTCGCAAGTTCCAGCCTTCGGCCCGGGCCCGGCGCTCCAGCTCCAGGCTGAACATCAGATTGGCCAGCTTGGCCTGGTTATAGGCCGGCCACGCCTTATAGCGCCGTTCCGACTGCAGGTCGTCGAAGGCGATCCGGCCGGAGCGATGGGCCAGGCTGCTGAGCGTCACCACCCGCGGCGCCGGCGCGGCCAGCAGCAGTGGCAGCAGACGCAGCGTCAGTGCGAAATGGCCGAGGTGGTTGGCGCCGAGCTGCATCTCGAACCCGTCGGCCGTGAGATGGCGGGTGGGGATCGCCATCACCCCGGCATTGTTGATCAGCAGGTCGAGCTGCGGCACCGTCCGGCCCAGCCGGTCGGCGCAATCCGCGATCGAGGCCAGGCTGGCGAGGTCGAGCGGCTCGAACCGCACATCGGCCGCCGGATGCGCTGTCCGGATCCGGGCCAGCGCTTCGGTCCCCTTCTGCTGGTTGCGTGAGGCGATGATCACCCGGGCGCCGGCGCCGGCCAGAGCGAGCGCGGTCTCCAGCCCGATGCCGCTCGTCGCACCCGTCACCAGGGCGGTCTTGCCGTCCTGCGGGGGTATGGCCTTGGTCGTCCAGGCGGTCATGGCAATCTCCGGATGCGATGGGTTCAGAATGGGGGGAAGGTTGGCGGTGCGCCAGGGTTGGACGGTCGGCTGGATCGTTTGACTCGGGATGTCGTCGTCCGTCATCTGGTGGCGAATGCGCTTGCCGCGGCCTTCGGCAATCCACAAATATGCACTAGATGCAAGTTTGCAATAGGTGAGAGTTTGGGGCGTTCCCAAGAACCGGATCCGCCAGCGACCGAGGGCCTGCGCGAGCGCAAGCGCCGCCGGACCCGCGAGCGCATCGCGCAATCGGCCATGGCACTGTTCCTGGACCGCGGCTTCGACGCCACCACGGTCGACGACATCGCCGCGGCGGCCGACGTCTCCAAGCGCAGCTTCTTCGACTACTTCCCGGCCAAGGAGGATGTGGTCGTGGCCTGGCAGGACCAGTTCGCGGTCACCCTCGTCGCCGCGGTCGCGGCCCGGCCGGCGGGCGAAGCGCTGGCCCAGGTGGTCGAGGAGGCGCTGACGGCCTCGATCATCCAGACCGCGACGCCCCAAGTCATGGCGATCCGCCAGCTGATCCACGACACGCCGGCCTTGTCCGCGCGGGACCAGGTGAAATACGCGAAGCTGGAGCGGATCCTGGCCGATGCCCTGGCGGCGCGGGCGGTGCCCGGCGCCGACCCGCTACGCCTCCGTCTGCTGGCCATGGTCGCCGTCGGCGGGCTGCGCATCGGCGCCGAGGCGGGGCGGGTGCGGCAGGACGGGGAGACGATCGAGGCGCATGTCCGACGCGTCTTCGCGACGCTGTGGGCGAATCTGCGCGAGTTCGGGCAGGCCGGCGAAGCGGCCGGGTTGTAGGAGCGAATCCGGGCGGGCAGAGTGTGCCGGCTTTCTCCCATCGGAGCGTTCGCGATGATCCTGATCGGCCAGTATGATTCGCCCTTCGTCCGCCGCATCGGCATCGCCCTGACGCTGTACGATCTGCCTTTCGAGCATCGGCCGTGGTCGGTGTTCGGCGATGCCGAGAAGATCCGGCCCTACAACCCGCTGCTGCGGGTGCCGACGCTGGTGCTGGACGATGGCGAGGTGCTGATCGAGAGCCACAGCATCATCGACCATCTCGACAGCCTGGTGCCCGCCGGGCGGGCGATGTTTCCGCGCGAGGAGCCGGCCCGGCGCCGGGCGCTGAAGGTCGCGGCCCTGGCGACCGGGGCGGCGGAGAAGGCGGTCAGCCTGTTCTACGAGCTGCAGCTGCATCGGGAGGTGTCCGATGTCTGGGTGGCGCGCTGCGGCGCCCAGATCGCCGAGGCCCTGGCCGTGCTGGAGGCCGACCGCGCCGGCCGGCCCGGCGACCACTGGTTCGGCGACCGCATCGGCCATGCCGACATCGCCGTGGCCGCGGCGCTGCGCTTCCTGGCCGATGCGCATCCCGGCCTGGTGCCGATGGCGGGTTTCCCGGCCCTGCGCGCCCATGCCGCCCGGCTCGAAGGCCTGCCAGTGTTCCAGGCCATCGCCCAGGCTTTCAGCCCGCCGGCCTGACGCAAGGCGCGTGAGCGCGGTGGGTTCGCCCGTCCGCTTCGATCACAAAATGCTTTAAGTATAAAACAATCCAGCCTAAGCTCCCTGACATGGGGCCGGGATTGCGACCTCCGGCCTTCGCAGGGAGACGGACAGGATGCGGATCACGGTTGTCGGCGGCGGACCCGGCGGTCTGTACTTCGCGCTGCTCACCAAGAAGGCGCAGCCCGGCTGGCACGTCGCGGTGCACGAGCAGAACCGGGCCGACGACACCTTCGGCTTCGGCGTGGTGTTCTCCGACGACACGCTGGACGAGTTCCTGTCGCGCGACCCCGACTCCTACGAACGCATCCGCGACCACTTCGCCTATTGGGACGATGTTGCGATCCACTACCGGGGCGAGACCATCCGCTGCGGTGGCAACGGCTTCTGCGGCACCTCGCGGATGACGCTGCTGCAGATCCTGCAGGAGCGCTGCCGCGAGGTCGGGGTCGAGCTGACCTTCGCAGAACGGATCGACCCGGCGACGCTGGCCACGCGATTTGCCGAGTCCGACGTTATCGTCGCCGCCGACGGCATCAACTCGCCGATCCGCGAGCATTTCCGCGACGCCTTCCAGCCCGAAATCTCGTTCAAGGCCAACCGGTTCTGCTGGATGGGCTCGACCCGGCCGATGGACGAGTTCAACTACTTCTTCCGCCAGACCGAACACGGCGTGATCTGCGCCCACACCTATCAGTACGGGGAAGGCCGCTCGACCTGGGTGTTCGAGATGGACGAGGCCTGCTGGCAGGGCCACGGCTTCACCGAGGCGGATGAGGAGGGCTCACGCGACCGGCTGGCGGCGATCTTCGCCGAAGAGCTGCAGGGCCATCCGCTGCTGCTGAACCGGTCGATGTGGCGGCGCTTCCCGCGGATCTTCTGCGAGCGCTGGTCGCATGGGAACATCGTGCTGCTGGGCGATGCCAAGGCCTCGGCGCATTTCTCGATCGGGTCCGGCACCAAGCTGGCGATGGAATGCGCCATCGCCCTGTCGGACGCCGTCCTGGCGCATGCCGAGACCGACGTGCCTGCCGCCTTCGCCGCCTATGACCGCGCCAGGCGCACGCCGTGCCAGGTCACCCAGCACAATGCCGACGTGTCGCTGGCCTGGTTCGAGCACATGAACCGGTCCACCGACATGGACCCGATGCAGTTCGCCATGGTGGTGATGTGCCGGGCCAAGTCGATCACCTATGACAATCTGCGGATCCGCGATCCGGAGTTCGTGCGCCGCGTCGACGATGCCTTCTACGACCGGCTGCTGCGCGAAACCGGCGACGATTACCGCCGCAGCCGGCCGACGCCGATGTTCACCCGCTTCCGCCTGCGCGGCATGGCGCTGGCCAACCGGGTGGTGATGGCGCCGATGGCCCAGTATTCCGCCGACGCCGAGGGCAACCTGACCGACTGGCATTTCGTGCATTACGCCTCGCACGCCGTCGGCGGCATGGGGCTGATGTTCGTCGAGATGACCTGCCCGTCGCCCGACGCGCGGATCAGCCTGGGCTGCCCTGGCCTGTGGACCGATGCGCAGGAGGCGCAGTGGACCCGGCTGGTCGATTTCGTCCACGGCCACACCGAGGCGAAGATCGCGATGCAGCTCGGCCATTCCGGGCGCAAGGGATCGACCCAGCTGGGCTGGGAGACGCCCGACCATCCGATCGCCGAGGCAAGGGCCAACTGGCCGGTGGCCTCGGCCTCGCCGCTGCCCTGGCTCGATGGCATCAGCCCCGTGCCGCGGGAAATCGACCGCGCCGACATGGACCGGATCACGGCGGAGTTCGTGCAGGCCACCGAACGCGCTGCGCGGGCCGGCTTTGATCACCTGGAGCTGCACTGCGCCCATGGCTACCTGTTCGCCTCCTTCCTGTCGCCGCTGACCAACACGCGGACGGACGGCTATGGCGGGTCGGTCGAGAACCGGCTGCGCTATCCCCTGGAGGTGTTCCGGGCGATGCGGGCGGCGTGGCCGGAGGACCGGCCGATGTCGGTCCGCATCTCCGCCACCGACTGGAAGGCGGGCGGCATCAGCGAGGCGGATGTCTTCGCCATCACCGAGGCGTTCCGCGACGCCGGTTGCGACCTGATCAACGTCTCGGCCGGCCAGACCGTGCCGGACCAGCAGCCGGTCTATGGCCGCATGTTCCAGGTCCAGTTCGCCGAGGCGATCCGCAACGTGCCGAAGATCGCGACCATGGCGGTCGGCGCCATCACCGAGGCGGGGCAGGTCAACACCATCCTGCACACCCGCCGCGCCGATCTGGTGGCGCTGGGCCGGCCGCATCTGTGGAACCCGGCCTTCACCCGCCGGGCCGAGGCCTGGTACGGGGTGAAGACGCAAGCCTGGCCGAAACAATACTGGCCCGGCCGCGACCAGGCCTTCCGCGAGGTGTCGAAGGCGGCCGAGAAACAGGCCGAGCTGCAGATCAAGGCAAAGCCGAAACGCCACGCCCGGTGAGACCGTCCGGAAACGCGCCGGCGCGGCCGTCTGATGGCGGCTCCTGCGCTTCCGGTGCTCACGGACCCAAACGTCCGCTGCGCGCCGGTTCTCGGCGCCACCACCAGCCGACTCACGCCAACACGTTTCCGAACGGTCTCGTGGGTTGCATTCGCCAACGCCCCCATCGTCATCGCGAGGAGCGAAGCGACGCGGCGATCCAGCGGCTCGATCTCTGGATTGCTTCGCTGCGCTCGCAATGACGGTGAATGATTTCGCCGCGTCTCTCTTTATGCAATTACATATGAATCTCATCCACTACCGACAGGCTTGACGCCGTCTCTACGCAGGAGAAATATGTTTTTGCATAGATAAGAATTTCGATGCGGATGGCGGGCCGCACCCGGACGGAGAGCCGGGGCGGCCATCGCTCGTCCCAAGAGGAGGCAGGGATGGCCGAACGGTCGTTTGCGCGGGAGGTCGAGGATCTCAAGCTCGGCCAGGGGCAGGTTTTCCGCGGCGAGGGCATCCTCGCCATCACCAAGGCGCTGCTGCAATCCGGCGTGTCCTATGTCGGCGGCTACCAGGGCGCGCCGATCTCGCATCTGATGGATGTGCTGGCCGACGCCAAGGACGTGCTCGACGACCTCGGCGTCCATTTCGAATCCTCGGCGTCGGAGGCGGCGGCCGCGGCCATGCTCTCAGCCTCGGTGATGTATCCGGTGCGCGGCGCCGTGACCTGGAAGTCGACCGCCGGCACCAATGTCGCCTCGGACGCCCTGTCCAACCTGGCCTCGGGCGGCGTCACCGGCGGCGCGCTGATCGTGATCGGCGAGGATTACGGCGAAGGCTCCTCGATCATGCAGGAGCGCAGCCACGCCTTCGCCATGAAGTCGCAGATCTGGCTGCTCGACCCCCGGCCGAACCTGGAATCGATCGTGCAGGCGGTCGAACACGGCTTCGAACTGTCGGAAGCCTCGAACACGCCCGTGATGCTGGAGGTGCGCATCCGCACCTGCCATGTCCATGGCCAGTTCGCCGCCAAGGACAACAAGCGGCCCGCCACCACGCTGCGCCAGGCGCTGGAGAACCCGAAGCGCGACACCAGCCGGATCGTGCTGCCGCCCGCCTCCTTCCTGCATGAGAAGGAGAAGCTGGAGCGGCGCTGGCCGGCCGCGGTCGACTACATCAGGACGCACAAGCTGAACGAGGTCTTCGGCCCGGCGCAGGGCGATGTCGGCATCATTCTGCAGGGCGGCATGTTCAACAACGTGCTGCGCGCGCTGCAGCTGCTGGGCCTGGCCGATGTCTACGGCAACTCGGCCGTGCCGCTCTACGTGCTCAACGTCACCTATCCCCTGATCGATGAAGAGGTGGCGGAGTTCTGCGCCGGCAAGAAAGCGGTGCTGATGGTGGAGGAGGGGGCGCCGGAGTTCATCGAGCAGGCGCTGAACACCCTGCTGCGCCGCCGCGACATCCAGACCCGCATCGCCGGCAAGGACATGCTGCCGATGGGCGGCGAATACACGGCGCCGGTGCTGGTCAAGGGCATCGCCGGCTTCCTGGAGGTGCATGACCCGGTGCTGCTGGGCAACCGGCCGCCGCTGCCCGACCCGTCGCCGGTGCTGAACCATCCCAAGGTCAAGGCGCTGGCCGAGGTGGTGCCGGCGCGGCCGCCCGGCTTCTGCACCGGCTGCCCGGAACGGCCGATCTTCGCCGCGATGAAGCTGGTGGAGCAGGAGCTGGGGCAACACCACGTCTCGGCCGATATCGGCTGCCACCTGTTCTCGATCCTGCCGCCGTTCAACATCGGCGCCACCACCATGGGCTACGGCCTGGGCCCGGCTTCCGCCTCGGCCTTCAACGTCGAGTCCGACAAGCGGTCGATCTCGGTGATGGGCGATGGCGGCTTCTGGCACAACGGCTTGGCCAGCTCGATCGGCAACGCCGTGTTCAACAAGCAGGACGGCGTCATCCTGGTGGTCGACAACTATTATTCCGCGGCCACCGGCGGGCAGGACATCCTGTCCTCGCGTGCCGACAACCCCGGCCGGGCCACCCAGAACTCGATCGTCGACGCGGTCAAGGGCGTCGGCGCCAAATGGGTCCGGCACATCGACCGCACCTATGATGTCGCCCGCATGCGCGACACGCTGCGCGAGGCGCTGACCACGGCGGCCAAGGGACCCAAGATCATCGTCGCCTCCTCCGAATGCATGCTGAACAAGCAGCGCCGGATCAAGCCGGCTTTGGCCAAGGCGGTGCAGGCGGGCAAGCGGGTGGTGAAGCAGCGCTTCGGCGTCGACGAGGATGTCTGCACCGGCGACCACGCCTGCATCCGCCTGTCCGGCTGCCCGTCGCTGTCGGTCAAGCACACCGACGACCCGCTGAAGGACGACCCGGTCGCGGCAATCGACGACAGCTGCGTCGGCTGCGGCAATTGCGGCGAGGTCTCGGAGGCGGCGGTGCTGTGCCCGTCCTTCTACCGCGCCGACATCATCCAGAACCCGACCTGGTTCGACCGCACCCTGGCGAAGGTCCGCGGCGCCGTGATCGGCGCGCTGCAGCGGCGCCGGGCCCGGCATCGCCTGGCGTTCGAGCCATGAACGGCCCATCCATGAACGGCACCGAGACCAAGGCCCGGCTGTCGACCGACAAGCCGCTGTCGGTGGCGATCCTGGCCATGGGCGGGCAGGGCGGCGGCGTGCTGGCCGACTGGATCGTCGCACTCGCCGAACAGCAGGGCTGGGTGGCGCAGTCCAGCTCGGTGCCCGGCGTGGCCCAGCGCACCGGCGCGACGATCTATTACCTCGAAATGCTGCCGCCGAAGGACGGCCATGCGCCGGTCCTGTCGCTGATGCCGACCCCCGGCGACGTCGACATCGTCATCGCCGCGGAGCTGATGGAGGCCGGCCGGTCGGTGCTGCGCGGGCTGGTGACGCCCGACAAGACCGTGCTGGTCGCCTCGACCCACCGGTCCTATGCGGTGGTGGAGAAGCAGTCGCCGGGCGACGGCATCGGCGATCCCGTCACCGTGATCGACGCCACCGAATTCGCCGCCCGCCGGACCATCGCCTTCGACATGCAGGCGGTGGCGGAAAAGGCCGGCAGCGTGGTCTCGGCCGTGCTGTTCGGTGCCTTGGCGGCAGCCGCGGCGCTGCCCTTCGACCGCACAGCCTTCGAGGCCGCGGTCAAGGCTGGCGGCAAGGGCGTCGAGCCCAGCCTGCGCGCCTTCGCCGCCGGTTTCGCCCGCGCCGTCGAGGCGCCGCACGAGCCGGTGGCCAAGGCGCCGTCGAAGCACCTGCCGGGCCTGCCCGGCCCGACCGGCCATGCCGTGCTCGACGCCCTGGTCGGGCGGATCCGGGACGAGCTGCCGCCGGCCGCCCAGCCCATGGCCTTCGCCGGCATCCGGCAGCTGGTCGACTTCCAGGACCCGGCATATGCCGGCGCCTATCTCGACCAGCTTCGCCGCCTGCGCGGGCTCGACGAGGCCGCCGGCGGGGCCGGCCGCGACTTCGCCTTCCTGCAGGCCTGCGCCAAGTACCTCGCCGTGGCCCTGGCCTATGACGACGTCATCCGCGTCGCCGATCTGAAGACCCGTGGCAGCCGCTTCGACCGGGTGCGGGCCGAGGTCGGCGTCAAGCCGGACCAGATCGTCACCACCACCGAATTCATGCATCCGCGGCTGGAGGAGGTGGCGGGCACCCTGCCGCGACGGCTCGGCCTGTGGCTCGAACGCCATCCCGGCCTGTTCCGCACCTTCGGGCCGCGGCTCGATCGCGGCCGGCGGGTGCGGACCGGCACGATCGGCTGGTTCGTGGCGCTGTATGCGGTCGGCGGCCTCCGCCGCATCCGCCGATCCAGCCTGCGCCATGCCCGGGAGATGGCGCATCTCCAGGCCTGGCTTGATCGGGCCGAGGCGACGCTGGGCTGCGACTACGATCTGGCGGTCGAGATCATCGGCTGCCGGCGGCTGGTGAAGGGCTATTCCGACACCCATGCCCGCGGCGCCTCGAAATTCGACCGGGTGCTGTCGGCCTTGCCGCTGCTGGACGGCCGGGCCGATGCCGCGGCGTGGCTACGGCGGCTGAAGCAGGCGGCGCTGCTGGATGAGGAGGGCACGGCCCTGGACGGCGCGCTGAAGACCGTCGCCAGCTTCGCCGCGGAGAAGGCGGCTTGACCGGGCCGCGCCCCCGCACCGCCGTGCTGCGCGCGGCCGACGACATGGCGCCGCCGACCCTGGGCGAGATCGGGCTGAACCAGTTCGCGCCCTATCTGATGAACCGGGTGATGGCGCGCTGGAACGCCGACCTGGCCGAGGCGCTGAAGGACCACGATGTCAGCACGGTGAAGATGCGGGTGCTGGCGGTCTTGGCCGTCACCAGCGGGCTGACAATCAACGAGCTGTCGGTCTTCGCCGTGACCGAGCAATCGACCATGAGCCGCACCCTCGACGCCATGGAGGCGCAAGGGTTGATCCGGCGCGAACAGCGGGCCGGCGACCTGCGGGTGCGCGAGATCCATGTCACCGATGAGGGGCGGCGCCTGTTCGACTGGATCTGGCCGGTGATGCACGGCCTGTTCGGCCGGATGCTCGACGGCGTCGATGCCGTGGAATACCAGGCCTTCACCGCCACCCTGCACAAGATCCTGCTCAACATCCGGCAGCATCAGATCTGAGAGCAGGCGGCCGCCCATGGCGATACGCGGCTGGCCGAACCGACTTGCTACTGGCCCCCATCCCTTTCTCGCCGCCAGTGGTGCTCGTGCCTGAGTTTCTCGCGCTTTTCTGCTACTTCAATGCAATATAATATCTTTGATCGA
>NZ_JBYRFX010000912.1:0-7183 GCF_057815775.1 Inquilinus sp. | reverse complement strand
CCCAGCCGCAGCGCGTCCTCGACCGAGCCGAAGATCGCCTGGTCGGCATCTTCCTTCAGGCGGGACAGGCTGTTGGAGTGGTTCAGCTTCAGGATGGTCGGCACCTGGCCGTACAGCTCGCCGGTCGAGACCTCGAGCTGGCCGAGCGGGGCGGCATAGGCGTTCAGCCCGGCGTCGATCGCCAGCTGGTGGTGATACAGCGGATCGTAGCCACCCGGATTGACGGCGAAGCTGCGGGCGGGGCCGTGCTCGATCCCCTGGTCGACTGGCAGGAAGATCATCTTGCCGGTGCCGCCGAGGCGGCCATTCATCAGAAGCTGCGCGAGCCGGGCCTTCACCCCCGGGTTTTCGCTGTCGTAGTTCGACAGGATCTTCTACACGCGCGGGCTGATTCTCATCGTCCGTCTTCCTCGAAGCATTGGATCGGCTGGGCGCAATCCCTAGCCGGTTGGGTCGGCTTGTTCAACGCCGCCGCGCGGCGAAGGTTGCGGGAAAAACGCGCAGTGCCGCTATTCCGCCCCCATCATTCAGCGGCAGCCCGAGTCTGGATCGACGACAGCATCAGGCTGGTCTCGGTCACCGAGATGCCCTCGACCTGCCGGATCCGGCGCAGGGTCTGGTCGAACGCCTCCAGCGTCTCGGTCTCGATCTCGGCCACCAGGTCCCAGCGGCCGTTGGTGGAATGCAGCGCCCGCACCTCGGGGAAGCCGCGCAGCCGCTTGGTCACCTTGTCGGCGGCCTGGCCCTCGACCTCGATCAGAGTGATGGCGCGGATCACATGCGGCTGGCTGCCGGCCTTGACCACGATGGTGAAGCCCTGGATCACGCCGGTGTCGACCAGCCGGTCGATCCGGGCCCGGACCGTGGCGCGGGAGACGCCCAGCGTCGCCGCCAGGCTCGAGGCCGGGCTGCGGGGATCGGCCCGCAGCAGGGACAGCAGCCGATGGTCGAGATCGTCCATTCTGATCGGTCAGCCTTAGCATTTTGCGCAATGTGGTGATCAGATTAGTCACCATGCCGTCTTTATGTCACCCCCGATCCGGCCGATAATCGGGCCTCGGGTCATCGCCACAGGGCAAGGGACGCCAGGACATGGACGCAACCGAGACCGATCGCCGGGCGGATCATCGTGACGGGCACCCCTCCCGCATCGCCCTGGTCGGCGCACCGGTCGAGGTCGGGGCCGGCCATCGCGGTGCCATCATGGGCCCCGCCGCGCTGCGCACCGCCGGGCTGCTGCCCAGCCTGCGTGGCCTCGGCTTCGAGGTCGAGGACCACGGCGACCTGGCGCCGCGGCCGCTGCCCGAGCTGCAGGAGACGCCTGAGATGCGCTTCCTGCCGGAGATCGCCGGCTGGGCCCGGGTGCTGAGCGATCGCGCCTATGCGCTGATGAACGAAGGCTCCCTGCCGATCTTCCTCGGCGGCGACCACAGCCTGTCGATGGGTTCGGTCAACGGCGTGCTGCGCCATTGCCGCGAGGCCGGGCGCGAGCTGTTCGTGCTGTGGCTCGACGCCCATTCCGACTTCAACACGCCGGAAACCACGCCCTCGGGCAACATGCATGGCATGTCGGCGGCGCTGCTGTGCGGCGAGCCCGGGCTGGACGACGTGTTCGGCGACGAGCCGCGCGAGCGGCTGGACCCGCAGAATCTCACCATCTTCGGCGCCAGTTCGATCGACCGGGAGGAGCGGGCGCTGTTGCGCCGCCGCGGCGTCGAGGTGTTCGACATGCGGCTGGTCGACGAATACGGCGTCTCGGTGCTGATGCGCCGGATCATCGACAAGGTCGCGACCCGCAACGGCCTGCTGCATGTCAGCCTGGACGTCGATTTCCTCGAGCCGGCGATCGCGCCGGGCGTGGGCACCACGGTGCCGGGCGGCGCCACCTATCGCGAGGCGCATCTGATCATGGAGATGCTGCACGACAGCGGCCTGGTCGGGTCGCTCGACGTGGTCGAACTGAACCCGTTCCTCGACGATCGCGGCAAGAGCGCGGTGTTGCTGGTCGACCTGGTCGCCAGCCTGTTCGGCCGGCAGATCATCGACCGGGCCGGGGCGCTGGAGCGGGCGTCGTCGGCGTCGTCGCCTGCGGAGTGACGGGGCCGCGGAGTGACGGGACCGACGCGATAAGGCAAACGGACAAGACAGGGAACAGGACCATGGCCACATCGGCGACCAGCCTCATCGAGACCGAAGCCCGCCTCGGCGCGCACAATTACAAGCCGCTCGACGTCGTGCTGTCGAAGGGCGAGGGCGTCTGGGTCTGGGATGTCGACGGCAACCGCTACCTCGACTGCCTGTCGGCCTATTCCGCGGTCAACCAGGGCCATTGCCACCCGAAGATCCTGGCCGCGATGGTCGAGCAGGCCAGCAAGCTGACCCTGACCTCGCGCGCCTTCCGCAACGACCAGCTGGCGCTGTTCTACGACGAGATCGCGGCGCTCACCGGCTCGCACAAGGTGCTGCCGATGAACAGCGGCGCCGAGGCGGTGGAATCCGCGATCAAGGCGGTGCGCAAATGGGGCTATGAGGTCAAGGGCGTGCCCGAGGGCCAGGCTGAGATCATCGTCTGTGCCGACAACTTCCACGGCCGCACCCTGGGCATCGTCAGCTTCTCGACCGACCCGGATGCGCGCGGCAATTTCGGGCCCTTCGCGCCCGGCTTCAAGGTGGTGCCGTTCGGCGACGCCGCCGCCTTCGAGGCGGCGATCACCCCGAACACCGTCGCCTTCCTGGTCGAGCCGATCCAGGGCGAGGCCGGGGTGATCATCCCGCCCGACGGCTATTTCAAGACCGTGCGGGCGCTGTGCACCCGGCACAACGTCACCCTGATCCTGGACGAGATCCAGACCGGCCTGGGCCGCACCGGCAAGCTGCTGGCGGAGGCGCATGAGGGCATCGAGGCGGATGTCACCCTGGTCGGCAAGGCGCTGTCCGGCGGCTTCTATCCGGTGTCGGCCGTGCTGTCGAACACCGAGGTGCTGGGCGTGCTCAAGCCCGGCCAGCACGGCAGTACCTTCGGCGGCAATCCGCTGGCCTGCGCCGTCGCCCGCATGGCGCTGAAGGTGCTGGTCGAGGAGAACATGATCGAGAATGCCGAGCGCCAGGGCGCCTATTTCCAGGCCGAACTGGCCGGGCTGCGCAGCAACCTGATCCGCGAGGTCCGTGGCCGCGGCCTGATGCTGGCGGTCGAGCTGCATCCGGAGGCCGGCGGCGCCCGCCGCTATTGCGAGGCGCTGCAGAAGCGCGGCGTGCTGGCCAAGGACACCCATGGCGACACCATCCGCATCGCGCCGCCGCTGGTGATCTCGCGCGACCAAGTCGACTGGGCGCTGGAGCAGTTCGCCGCGGTCATGACCGGCACGGCCTGACGGCGGCTGGAGGCTATTGCTGGTTCGAAACGATGATCGACACCCGCCGGTTTTCTTTGCGGCCGGCGGCCGAGCGATTGTCCTCGACTGGCGCGGTCTTGCCCAGGCCGCGCACCTGGATGTTCTCGGGCCTCATGCCGGCGGCGACCAGCGCGTCGGTGACCGCCTGGGCCCGGCGCTGCGACAGGTCCAGGTTGTAGTCGTCGGTGCCGTAGTCGTCGGTGTGGCCCTCGACCCGCAGGCGCTGGATGTTGACGGACAGCAGGGACCGGGCGAGGCGTCCGATCGACTCGCGCTGGCCCTCGGCCAACGTCGCTTCGTTGGTGCCGAACAGCAATTTGCTGGCGATGCCGAATTCCCAGCCGTCGCCGCTGGGCTCGAAGCCCTCCTGCTTCAGCACGGCGATCTGAGCGGCGCTGAGGCCAGAGGCGCAGCCGGCGAGCAGCAGGGCCGCGGTCAGCAGGCCAGACAGGGCGAGTTGGGTGGCAGCGCGCCGGGAGAGGTCAGGCAATTCGGGACTCCATGTCTGGACGGTCCGGGTCGTCGCCTCCCGCGAGCCGCCGGCTGCCGGGCTGCAATCGCTTGGCGAGATACATGGCTTTATCAGCAATTTGAATCAAATTTGTTGCATCGTCGGCGTGATCCGGGAACAGGGCAATCCCCATGCTCAGCGAAGCCTCGACGGTCTCGTCATTCGGCAGCTGGATCGGCTGGGCCATGCCACCCAAGATATCGTCGGCGATCCGCAGCGCCTCCGCCACCTCTTGCAGCGGTGTCAGCAGCACCGCGAATTCGTCGCCGCCCAGCCGCGCAACCAGATCGCCCGGGCGCATCCTGGCCCGCAGCCGGTCGGCAACATCGACCAGGACGGCGTCGCCGGCGGCATGGCCCAGCCGATCGTTGGTTTCCTTGAAACGATCGCTGTCCAGAAACAGCACCGCGACCCGTCCCCCATCTTGCCGGGCAGCACGGATGGCGTCGTCCAGCCGGCTCTCGAACACGGCCCGGTTCGGCAGGCCGGTCAGGCTGTCATGGCTGGCTTGGTGCGCCAGGGACGCGTTCTCACGCTGCAGATGGTCCTGCCAGGACTCGAGCTCCGCCAGCAGGGCATTAAAGTCGTCGCCGAGCTGGTTCAGTTCGGCGATGCTCGCGGGCGGAACCCGCCGTTCGAAGGCGCGGTCGCGGCGGACCGCATGCGCGACATCGGCCAGCGTCTGCAGGGGGCCGACGATTCCGGATTGCAGATATCGCGACAGAGACAGCGCCCCGACCGTGCTGAGGCCGAGGCAGGCCAGCACGACCGCGATGCCGAGGCCGAGGAAGCGCAGCAGCCCCACGGCGCTGCCGCGCAGCCGGACCAGGCCGATCTCCACCCCGTCATGGCTGATCGGGGCCACGACTGGGCCGGGGAAGACCAGCTCCGCCATCCGCTGCTCCAGGGCCTCGAACGACCCGCCTGACGGTCGCTGCCAATGCGCCAGGACCCGGTGCTGCGGGTCGAGGATGGTGGCCTCCGCCACCTCCTCGGGGGACGCGATCAGCGCCACCGCTTCCTCGGCCGCGCCGCGGTCGTCGAACACGACGGCGGCCTCGACCGTGTAGCTCATCGAGGTCGCGATCAATTGCAGGTTGTTGCTGGCATAGACATGCAGCACGACGAAGCCGGCAATGGTCAGGGTCAATCCGGCCAGGACCACCGCCAGCAGGGCGACGCCGAAATGGGCCCGACGCAGCACGCTGCGCAGGGGAGGGCGGGTTCCTTGGGCCAGGGCGGCTGCGCGCTTCATGGCGCCGGGGGCCGGCGGCGGCCGAGCTGCAGCACCTTGGGATTGACCCGCACGCGGCTGCGCGCGACCGAGTCCAGATTGACCTGGAACCAGATCTGGGTGTCCTCGACCTGCAGGCAGAACATGCTGCCCACCGTGCAGGACGCGTCCTGCTCGCTGATGCTGAGAATCGGGCGATCGGTCAGCTGGGCGGTGATCTGGTGCCGCTCCGCGTCGCTCAACGCGCCGAGATAGACGACATCGCACTCTGTCCCCACCCGGGGATCGCCGGGCGCAAGCCGGTGGGAGCGGACGGCCCGGCCGGACGCCTGGGTCGCGCCAGCCAGCAGATCGTCGGCATAATCGGCCGATCCGATGACGCAGAGTCGCAGCTCCGGCGGTTCGACCGGCCAGCGGGTGTAGCTGAGGATGCCCAGCACCTCCTGCAGCACGGCCGCTGCATGATCGGCGTCGGGGGCAGGGGATTGCGCGGCAGCGGGGGCTGCGGCCAGGGTCAGCAGCGCCGCTGCGGCAAGACAGGCCACGGCCGCGCCGCGGCCGCGCAGACGGGCCGCTCTCGACCAGGTCGAATCCTGGGCACGGCCATGGCCGATGATCTGCAATCGCTCGGGATAACGGGTGGGCGGACGATGCTGAAGGGGGTGTTCCAAGCTTCCGGATCGATCATGTTGCGCAGAGATAGCCGAGCGAAGCGGCTGCGCCAGCTTAGCACCATCGGTTGGGTCAGGCATCCCGCTGCCCCTTGACCCCGGCGGCCGGCTGGATCAGCACTGGGCGGTCGTGACACCTCCGGGATTTATCGTTTGCAATCGCTCGTCGACATCGCCGTCCAGATCCTCGATGCGGCGGACCCGCAGGACAAGATCGCCCTGACCCATGTGGCGGCGGACGCCTGGCGGCGGCGGGCGATCCCGGTGCTGGGCACGCGCCGCCCGCCACTGCGCCCGGCCCGCCCGGCGCGGCCGGAGGTGCTGCGGCCCGGCGACATGCCGAAGCGGCGCCTGGGCGGGCCGGCGGGGCGGATCGCCCTGCTGCACGCCTTGGCGCATATCGAGCTGAACGCCATCGACCTCAGCTGGGATTTGATCGCCCGCTTCGCCACGGCGGAGACGCCGGAGGAGTTCTTCGACGACTGGGTCAAGGTCGCCGATGAGGAGGCGCTGCACCACGACCTGCTGTCGCAGCGGCTGCGGGCGCTCGGCTCCTCCTATGGCGCGCTGCCGGCGCATGACGGGCTGTGGCAGGCGGCGGAGGAGACGGCGGAGGATTTCCTCGGCCGCCTCTCGGTGGTGCCGCTGGTGCTGGAGGCGCGCGGCCTTGATGTGACGCCGGAGACGGTGGAGCGGCTGGAACGCGCCGGCGATTCCGACAGCGCCGCCATCCTGCAGCGGATCTACACCGACGAGATCGGCCATGTCGGGGCCGGAAGGCGTTGGTTCGAATGGGAATGCGCGCGCCAGGACAAGCCGCCGATCCCGACCTATCACGAGCTGGTGCGCCGCTATTTCCGGGCCAAGCTGAAACGGCCGTTCAACATCCCGGCCCGCGACCTCGCCGGCTTCGCCGCCGCCTTTTATGAGCCGTTGGCGGATTAGCGGGGACCGGCCGCACCACCCCTCCACCGTCATCGCGAGCCCGAAGGGCGTGGCGATCCAGCGGCTCGATCTCTGGATTGCTTCGCTGCGCTCGCAATGACGGATCTATGATTTAGACCGTCGATATCAGCTCTTCTCGTAGATCACGTACAGCTTCCGCGCCGGCGACAGGTTCTCCCAGGCGCCGGTGAAGCCGGCGGGGATGACGAAGCTGGCGCCGGCCTCGAAGCGGCGGCTGGTACCGGATTCGTCGGTCAGCACCACCGTGCCGGACAGCAGGTGGCAGAACTCTTCCTCGGTGTAGTTGACGCGCCAGCGCCCGGCGGTGCCCTCCCAGATCCCGGCCGAGAACTGGCCGCTGGGGTCGGCATAGAAGTTCCGGGCGGTCTGCAGCGGGTCGCCCGCCAGCACCTTGGCCGGGTCCGGCCGC
>NZ_JBYRFX010000911.1:0-2250 GCF_057815775.1 Inquilinus sp. | reverse complement strand
CCATCGGCATCCACGTCGGAGCCATGATCGGCCCCGGGGGCGGCGCCGTCGATCGTGACACGGAAGCGGACGGGCCGGCCCTGGGCGGGGGGGGCCAGGACGAGGTGAAGGTCGCGGGCGTGGAAGCGGTAGACGATGCGGCCGGGCGCTTCGTCCAGCGTCGTGAATTCGCCCCCCACCGTCCACACGCCGCCCAGGCTCCAGCGGTTGAGCGACGGCGCCGGAGCGGGCTGGTAGAGGGCGGAGATGTCGGCATGCGCACCGCCGGGGGACGCGAAGCCGCGGCCCTGGTCATAGCCGACATAGGTCTCGCCCGAGCCCAGATCCTGCTCGTCCGGCGCAACCTGTGGGCCCGCGGCAGCGATGGTGGCGGCCGTGCCGGGCATGGGCGTGCCATTGGCCCCCGACAGCAGTTGCTGGATCAGCTTTTCGGACTGGTCGTAACTGCCCTCGCCCAGCACCCGGTCGCGGATCTGGCCGTCGGCGCCGATGAAGTACAGCGCCGGCCAGGCCTCGTTGCCGAAGGCGCGCCACAGCTTGAAGTCATTGTCGATCACGACGGGATAACCGACGCCGAGCGAGGCCGCCGCCTTGGTGACATTGGCCACATTCTTCTCGAAGGCGAATTCCGGCGTGTGCACGCCGATGACCACCAGCCCGCGGTCCTTGTAGGTTTCCGCCCAGGCCCGGACATAGGGCAGCACCCGCAGGCAGTTGATGCAGGAATAGGTCCAGAAATTCACCAGCACGACCTTGCCGCGCAAATCTTCGGCACGCAGCGGCGGCGAATTCAGCCATTGCGGCGCATCGAGCAGCGCCCCCAGCGGGCCGGGCAAGGCCGGCGCCGTGGCGGCATAGGCCGTGGCGCCCATGGCCAGGGTGGTGGAGGACCAGCGGGCCGTCAGGCCGGTACCGAAGCCGAGCCAGAGCGCCGCGCCACCGGCGACCACGGCCGCACCGATGAGGCGGCGCCGGGGGAACACGCCGGCGAGGGAAGCGAGGATGGTGAGCGTCATCGGTGACACCGCCTGAAAGGCAACTGGACTGGGAGGAAGGGCTGTTGCGCGGCGACCTAGATCAGGTTGATCTCGACGCCGACGTTGCCGCGCGTGGCCTTGGAGTACGGGCAGGTCTGGTGCGCGGCCTCGGTCAGCGCCCGGGCGACGTCACGGTCCAGCCCCGGCAGGCTGACGTTGAGCCGGGCCTGCAGGACATAGGCGCCATCCGTGGTGCCGAGATCGACCTCGGCATCGACGGCCACATCGGCCGGCAGGGCGATCTTCATCCTGCGCGCCGCATGCCCCATCGCACCGATGAAGCAGGCCGACCAGCCGGCGGCGAACAGCTGCTCCGGATTGGTGCCGTCGCCCGTGCTGCCGGGCGGCGAGAGCCGGACGTCCAGGCGACGGTCGGAACTGTGGGTCGCGCCCTCCCGGCCGCCGGTGGTGTGGGTCTTGCCGGTGTACAGCACGGTCTCGATCTGGGTCACGACAGGGGTCCTTCTCTAGATAACTCGTGTCCGAATCAATCGGATGCGAGTTATCTAGGGAAGCGGATCCGATATGTCAATCTTCCGATTCAATCGTATCCGATATATATAATCGGAAACACCCCTCGCCCATGAGGCCCGCAGATGACTCCCGCCGACCCGCCGAGCCCCAAGCTCTCCGATTTCCTGTGCTTCGCGATCTATTCGGCCAATCTCGCCTATGGCCGGGCCTACAAGCCGATCCTGGAAGAGCTTGGCCTGACCTATCTGCAGTACATCGCGATCGTCGCGCTGTGGGAGCAGGACAACCAGACCGTCAGCGGCCTGGGCGAGAAGCTGTTCCTGGAATCCAACACCCTGACCCCGATGCTGAAGAAGCTGGAAAGCCTGGGCTATGTCCGCCGGCAGCGCGCTGCCGCCGACGAGCGCCAGGTGATCGTCAGCCTGACCGAAGCCGGCCGCCGCATCCGGGAAAAGGGCCTGACCATGGACCTGGTGGAGGCCTCGGGCCTGACGCCGGAGGAATTCCCGAAGATGCAGAAGGCGGTCGTCAGTCTGCGCAACAACCTGCTGAAGGCGGCGCAGGAGACGCGATAAGCCTTATCCGCGGCCGGGGAAAGGCCCCAGCGCCGCGGCGTGGCGGGCGACGAGGTCGAGGCCGAAGCTGGTCGGCCGCAGCGCCGGCGCCCTGTCGTGCACATCGAGGCCCAGCCGGGCGGCGAACAGGCGCTTGCCGTAGCAGATCAGCGTCTCGATCGACT
>NZ_JBYRFX010000910.1:0-7156 GCF_057815775.1 Inquilinus sp. | reverse complement strand
CATCATCTCCCGGCGCCGCCAGCGCCACGCCGTGGCAGCCGCGCCGGCTGCGAACTGAACCGCTCTGGAATGCGGGACGCAAGCAAATCCAAGGAGGAGGCCAAAATGTCGGTGACCAGCAAAATGCGTGGCAGCGTCCGGTCCGCCATCGCTGCGGTGCTGATCGTGGGTGGCGTTCCGTTCGGCGCCGTCGCTGCCGATCCATCCAACGTGCAGTTCGTCGTCGACACCGGGCCGGGTGGTGGCAGCGATCTGTTCGCTCGCGAAATCGTGAAGATCGCGCAGCAGAACAACATCATTTCGGACAATTGGCCGGTCATCTCCCAGTCGCAGGGCGGCGGCCTTGGCGCGATGGCGTTCATGAAACTGAAAGCCGGACGCGACAATTACGTCGCGGCATTCACCTCCAAATGGGTGGTCAGCAGCCTGAACGTGCCGGGCGCGAAGGCGACGCTGCAGGATCTGACGCCGATCATCCAGCTCATCGACGAGCCCCAGGTGATCGCCGTTCCTGCTTCGTCGCCATACAAGACGTTCGCGGAGTTCGTCGCCGATGCCCAGAAGAACCCGGGAAAATTTGTGCAGGTCGGCGGCGCGGTCACGTCTGTCGACTATCTCGCGGCCCTGGTCATTGAGGAAAATACCAAGACGAGCTGGAAGTATCTTTCGTTTCCCGATGGCGGCCCACGCATCACAGCCCTGCTGCGGGGTGACGCGCAGGTCATGATCGGGGCGGTGACCGATTTCTCCGAGCAGGTGGCCGCGAACAAGCTGAAGATCATCGGCGTCCTGGGAGACAAGCGAGTCCCTGTCTTCCCCGATGCGCCGACGTTGAAGGAACAGGGCGTTCCTGACGAGGGCATTCCCACCCAGCTTCAGTTCCGCGGCATCGCTGGTCCGCCGAACATGTCGCCCGAGGCCGTTGCCTACTTCCAGAAGGTCTTCGCGGACGTCACCAAGACCGATGACTGGAAGAAATACATGGAGCAGGAGGGCGACACGACGGAAGTGGCGCTCACCGACGAGGTGAAGTCGCGCATCGCCGATTTCACCGCGAAGCTGGGACCGGCGATCAAGCTGCTGAAGACGGCCAACGAGTGATGTGACTGCCGCGCTGCCTAGCGCGCTCACCTGAGAGCGCCAGGCAGCGCGGCCATGACAACGGCCGAAACCGGCCTGCCGGACGTCGATGACCGGCTGCCATATGGGATCTGGAGAGAGCGGGCGCCCACGCGGCAACCGGATGGTGATGCCGAGTGCCCATTCCACGCATTCGTCTCTGTGAAACAACGCCGCGGGACGGTGTCGTCGCGGGCGCAAACAAGGTGGTCAGGTCTGATGACTCTTTCGCTATCTCTCGCCTGTCAGGACACTGACCGGACCCGGGCCATCTTGGACGGCAGGATCGGTGTGGACGGATGCCGGCTCGACATCGTGACCGCGCCGGCCGAGGAGATCTTCCAGCGGGCCTTTCGCCATCGCGAATTCGACGTCTCCGAGCTCTCGCTGAGCAGTCACCTCATCACCACGGCGCGGGGTGAGGGCGCCTATATCGCGGTGCCCGCCTTCGTCTCGCGCGCCTTCCGGCATGCGTCGATCTATGTCAGGGCGGATCGCGGGATCGAAGTGCCTGCGGATCTGCGGGGCCGCCGGATCGGCGTGGCGGATTTCCAGCAGACCGCGGGGGTCTGGGTCCGCGGCATCCTGGCGGACGAATATGGCGTGCAGCGGCATGAGATCGAATGGGTGACCGGCGGGCTCGAGCAACCGGGCCGGTCGGTGCGCGTGCCGCTGACGCTGCCGCCGAACCTGTCGGTCACCCCGATCGGGCCGCACGATACCCTGTCGGCGCTTCTGGGCGACGGCAAGATCGACGCCATCATCGCGCCGCGGTCGCCGTCCTGCTTCGGCCGCAATCCCGATGTGCGCCGTCTTTTCCAGGATACAAGGCACGTCGAAGCCGCCTATTTCGAGAAGACCGGCTTCTTTCCGTTGATGCACACGATCGGCATCCGCCGCGAACTGGTGGAGCGGCATCCCTGGCTGCCCGTCAACATCTACAAGGCGTTTCGCCGGGCGCTCAGCCTTGCCGTCACCGAGCTGCGGGCGCTCGACACGGTGAAGGTCGCGCACCCCTGGATCGGGTATGAGGTCGAACGCATCGTCCGGCTCATGGGTGATGATTACTGGCGATATGGCATCGACAGCAATCGCAAGGAACTGGACGCCCTCATCCGTTACTCCCTTGCCGATGGATTGATCGACCGGCCATTGGATCTGCAGGAACTCTTCGCCAGCACGACCTTCCAGGAATTCAATTTCTGAATGGCGGGTTCGGCGGACATGAATTTTTGCGGCCTGGATTTCGGCACCTCGAACTCGACCCTCGGCATCTCCGACGCAGGGGGCGCAAGGCTCCTGCCGCTGGAGGGCGCGGCGACCACGCTGCCCAGCGCGATGTGGTTCGACATGGTGGGTGGCGCGCCGCTCTTCGGCCGATCGGCGATTGAATCCTATGTCGACAGGCTGGACGGCCGGCTGATGCGGTCGATCAAATCCATGCTCGGCACGTCCCTGATCGAGGAGGACACATGGATCGGCCGCGAACGCATCGGCTTCAAGCAGGTCATCGCCATGTTCCTGGCCGAGATGAAGGCGCGGGCCGAGGCGGTCTGCGGCCATGCCCTGGAGCATGTGGTGCATGGTCGGCCCGTCCATTTCGTGGATGACGACCCGGCCGGGGACCGTGCGGCCGAAGACACGCTGCGGGGGATCGCGCGGGAGGCCGGCTTCTCCGAGGTGTCCTTCGAGTACGAGCCGATCGCCGCGGCCCGAACCTATGAAGCCAGCTTGGAGCGGGAGGAGACGGCGCTGATCGTCGATATCGGCGGCGGCACCTCCGATGTCTCCATCGTGCGGCTGGGGCCTGCCCGCCGCGCCTTGTCGGATCGCTCGGGCGACATTCTCTCGAATGACGGCATCCGGCTCGGCGGCACCGATGTGGACCGGCTGTTCAGCCTGGCAACCGTGATGCCGGTCCTCGGCCTGGGCGGCAAGATGCTGCGGCCCGGCGCCGTGGTGCCGAGCCGGTATTTCCACATGCTGGCAACCTGGAGCCGGATCAACGCCCTCTACGCGCCGAAGGTCGTGGCCGAGGTGCGGGACGTGCGCCGCGAATCCCGGGAGCCGGAGAAGATCGATCGGCTCCTGCGGGTGCTGGAAGGCAATCTGGGCCACAGCCTGGCGCTCAAGGTCGAGGCGGCGAAGATCGAACTCGGCCGCCGTGATCCGACCGTGATCGATCTCCGGCTGGTCGAGCCGGAGCTTGCGGTCTGCGCCGGCCAGGCCGTTCTGGACTCTGCCATCAAGGATGCGGTGGGCCGCATCTCGGCCCTGATCCGCCGTTGCATCCAGGCGTCCGGCATCGCGCCGGATCGGCTCGATGCCGTGTTCCTGACCGGTGGTTCGGCGCAGTTGCCGACCTTCCGCGCCGCGGCCTTGGCGGAGGCGCCTGCTGCCCGGGTGGTCGAAGGCGACACCTTTGGCGCGGTCGGGGTCGGCCTGGCCATCGAGGCGCGGCGCCGCTATGGCGGCTGACGGAGCTGGCCAGGTCGTTGGCGGATCGACCCGGACTCCGCCTGAGATGGATGGAAGCACAGCAGCAGGCCGATGCCGAACCAGCGGTCGGCCAGCAGCTGCACCCACGGCGGATGGTCGCGTCAGACCGGCTTGTTAGTCCACTCCCCGAACGCTCTGCCGAAAAGCTAGGGGCTGTCTCGGACCGGCCTTTCTCATCCAAGCGAGCGACCTCGACGCGCATCGCTCGCCTCATGCAGGGAGCGCAGCGGGCATATGCCGTTCTCAGCCGGCTATACGGTCCCCAATGCGACGTCCGGTTTCGGACACTCCCGTCGATCCGGGCTGGCTAGAAACCGCTGAATCCGACCGAGGTGGCCGACGTCCGGTTCCCGGTTGCCGGCGCGGTGACCGCAAATGGCGCACCCCGGCCGCCCAGTCGGACGCCCCCTGCAGTCTCTGTCGTCATCGATCGGCAACTGTTCTCGTGGTGAACACGTCGGCGACGACCGCTCGATCGGACCCGCGCCGCAATCGGCAATGATGGATAAGGGCGCCTGCCCGCTCGCGGCGCGCCAGCAGGCAGGCCGTGACGGTCTCGCCGCGGTCCACATTGCCGTAGAAGAAAACATCACGCCGGGTTGTCGCCACAGCCCGCGCAAGGACCGGCTCGAACCGCCATTCCGCGCGGTCGACCATGGCGACAAAGCTGGCGAAGTAGAGAAACCCGGCGCCGTTGAAATCGAGGCTGGGGCAGGGGTCGAATGTCCAGGCCCCAAGCGCCGTCTGGCGGTGCAGGTCGAACCCCATGTGGCGTTTGACGCGGCCGGCCCGGAATCCCGCCGCGAGATCGGCCAGGTCGCCGGCCGGCGTGGGCCCGCCGATGGGCGGCAGCCCCTCGATCGCAACGCGCGCGACCGTGTGGTTGCCGCCATCCGGCGCGCGGCGCACGAAGGTGGAGATCATGGTGACGGTGCCGATCGCCCGGCCCTCGATCGCGAGGAGGTGCCGGCTCGCCATCTGGGTGCGTGACAGCCGCGCGAGCGACGATGTGATCCCGAGCTTGTCATTCTCGCGGGCGGCGGCTAAGTCGCCGTCCTCGATCGAAAGCGCGCAGAAGGCGGCGTAGACCGGCCGGCCCGCCTCGTCCCGGAAATCCGGAGCGGTCCTGCCGGCGCTCTCGGCCAGGAGCAGCCAATGCCGGTGCCCGAGTTCCTTGAGCAGCCAGATCTCCGACAAGCCATTGCCGCCGAGATGCGGCATGCCGAGCAGAATCCGGTCCGACCGGGTGGGCATGGCCACCACGGCCGGCGCCGACAAGGCGAGCAGGCCGGGTTCGCCGACGATGCTGCCGGCCGTGAAAGGCCAATCCATCATCTCCGTCAGCCCGCCGTGACGAGCTGGCGGACGCGGTCGGACGGAACCTCTTCCGGGGCCTTCAGCCTCTCCGCGATCCTTTCAGCGAGGTACCGCGCATCGCGCGACACGCCGGAGAAGCGGCCGGAGCCCCAGCTGTGCAGCCAGGGCAGCCCGAGGAAATAGATCCCCTCCTCGGCGGCGACGCCACGGCGATGCTTGGGGTGGCCGGCGCCGTTGAAGGCGGGGATGTCCAGCCAGGCGAAATCCGGCCGGAAGCCGATGCACCAGATGATGCTGGTGATCCCGGCCGCCTCGAGATCGAGCGTGGTGGGCTCCGCCGCAGGCTGCCAGACCGGCGTGTAGACGGAGGCCGGCGGCGCGGCGATGCCGGTCTCGGCGATGTGCCGGTCGATCGTGGCGTTGATGCCGTTGTAGACGCGGTCGGCCTCGTCGAGGGCGGCGGTCAGCGTCGGGCGGAAGGTGACGCTGCCGCCGTCGAGGCCATCGAGCAGGCCGTAAAGTTGCATGCCTTCGAGTGCGAATTTGCGCAGGTCGATGTCGCGCCCGCCATCCCGCCCGGTGACGTAGTGGTTGGTGTTGTCCCGCACGCCTTCGCGCAGCGGATGCTGGTCGACCGACATCTCGTAGTAGTTCATCTCGGCCAGCCAGGTGACGACATCCTTGCCGCGATAGAAGCGGGCGCAGCGCGGCGCGCCGCCGACGGCGAGATGAACCGGGCGCCCGGCCAGGTGCAGATCCTCGGCGATCTGGGCGCCGGACTGGCCGGAGCCGACGACCAGGACGGCGCCGTCGGGCAGGGCCTGCGGGTTCCGGTACTGCTCGGAATGCAGCTGCCGGATGTGCGGCGGCAGGCGTTCGGCCATGCGGGGGATGATCGGCACGGTGTAGCCGCCCGAGGCGACGACGACCTGGTCGGCGATATAGGCGCCGTCGGAGGTGGCGACGTCGAAGGCGCCATCCGCCCGGCGCCCGACGCGCTGTACCGAGACGCCTTCGCGCAGCGGCGCATCGACCTTCGCCCGGAAGCGGGCGAGATAGTCGATGATCTCGTCGCGCTTCATGAAGCCGTCGGGATCGGTGCCGTCATAGGGATGGCCGGGCAGGTCGCATTGCCAGTTCGGCGTGACCAGGCAGAAGGCGTCCCAGCGCTGCTCCCGCCAGACATGCATCGCGGTCTTCTTCTCGAAGACGAGATGGCCGATGCCGGCTTCGCTGAGATAGTGGCTGATCGACAGGCCGGCCTGGCCGCCGCCGATGACGGCGACCGGGATGCGGTTCGGGCTGGCGTCCGACATGGCGGATCTCCTCCTCTATTCCTGGAAGGACTCGACGCTGACGACAGCGTCGGGCTGGTCGATGAAGTGCCGGCAGGCGGCTTCGAGGCGAGTGATCTGGCCGGCGGCGCGTGGGCAGTCGAAGCCGAATTTCTGCCGCACCCGGTCACCGGCAATGGTCAGCGCCGTGCGGCTGCGGTCGAGAAAATCGGCGACCGGATAGGCTTCGCCCGGCGCGAGATGATCCTTGATGACCAGCGAGGGCGAGTAGCACGTCTCGCGCGTGCCGTCGGGCCAGCGGATGGCAAACAGCATCTCAGGCATGCTCGACCTCGCGGATCTTCTGGTAGGCGGGGAGCTGCGCCGCTGCCGTGCGGGCCCAGCTGTGGGGGGCGAGAATGGCGTCGATGCGCCGGGCCAGGTTTGTGCGGATTTGCGGCTGGACGGCCAGCGCCATGGCGTCGGCGATCGATCCCGGGCTCCGCGGATCGCACCAGACCACGTCGCCCTCGGCGAAATGCTCGGTGAAGGGCGGAATGCGCGAGGTGACGACGGGCGTGCCGCAGGCGATCGCCTCGATCGCCGCCAGGCCGAAGCCCTCCTGCACGGATGGGAAGACCAGCGCATCGGCGATGCGGTACAGCGCCGGCATGTCGTTCTGGTCGATGGGGCCGGTCAGGACCACCCGGGCGGCGACATCGCCGGACCGCTCCAGCTCCGCCCGGAATTCCGTCTGGTAGGCGCTGTGGTCGAGCAGCGAGGCCCCGCCGGCGATCACCAGCTGTGCGTCCGGGTGGAGGGCGAGGATCTGGCCGAAGGCCTTGATGACGGCCAGGTGTTCTTGCGCGGCTCGACACCGCCGACCGCTAGGAACACCGGCCCGGCGCCGAGGCGGAGGCGCTGCCTGAGGTCGCGGTCTTCGCGGC
>NZ_JBYRFX010000909.1:0-3765 GCF_057815775.1 Inquilinus sp. | reverse complement strand
TCGAGGCGGCCTTCGATGCGCTGCGCGAAAAATCGGCCGATCTCCGCGCCGACAGCCAAGCCACGCTGCTGGCGATCCTGTCGAAGCTGCCGCTGGAACAGCGCCGCCAGCTGACCGAACGGAAGGGAATGCTGGGGCCGTCGTAAGAGCCCGTCTGTAAATGCTACTGGTGCGGCCGTCTGGTGGCGGTGGTTTCGAGAACCGGAGCGCAGCGGACGTTTGGTCCGTGAGCACCGGAAGCGGAGAAACCGCCGTCAGACGGCCGCACCAGTAGCGTTTACAAATGGGCTCTAAGATGGTCCCAGCATTCCCTTCCGTTCGGTCAGCTGGCGGCGCTGTTCCAGCGGCAGCTTCGACAGGATCGCCAGCAGCGTGGCTTGGCTGTCGGCGCGGAGATCGGCCGATTTTTCGCGCAGCGCATCGAAGGCCGCCTCGACCTTGGCCGCATCATAGGGCTCGGCGACCAACGCCGCCCGAGCCGCCTGGCGCAGCCCCTTGATCTCGTCATAGCCGGCCTTGAGCTCGGCCTTGTGCTTGTCGACCAGCGGCAGCAGCGTCGAACGGTCCGCCTCGGGCAGGGCCTGCACCAGTTCGGTCAGCGTCGCGGACATCGGCTGCCATTGCGGCCAGCGCCACCAATAGGTGCCGATGACGCCAAGCAGCAGCAGGTTCAGTGCCAGCGAGGCCACCAGGGCCCAGCGCCAGGATCGTCCCGTCACGGCGTCACCCCGAATGTCGACTGGTCGTCGGCCATGGCGAAGCCGACCGTGGACCAGTCGTCGTCGCTGGCCTGCACCGGCGTCGGCATCACCGCGCCGAGATAGACCCCGACCAGCAGCGCCGCGGCGAAGGCCACCGCCGGTCGCCAGGACAGCAGTTCGGAGATCCAGCGCCGGGGTCGCGGCGCCGCGTCCAGGATGCGACCGAGCAGCGCGGCCGAGGGAGCGGCCACCCGCAGATCGTTCAGCGCCCTGGTCACCGCCCTTGCGTCCGCCACGGCGGATCGCGCCGGTGCCGAGGCCGCCAGCAGGGTTTCCGCACCGTCCTGGTCCGCCGCGGGCCAGCGATCGATCACCGGCCCGTGCCGGTCGAGCAGATCGAGGAACCGATCGAGCGTCATCTCGGCCATATCAGACATCTCCCATCAGATCGGCCCGTTCTGCCGCCAGGGCCTGCCGCAGCGCGCGCCGCCCGCGCGACAACAGCGAGTCCACCGCTTCCACCCCGACACCGAGGGTTTCGCCGATCTCGCGATTTCCCAGCCCTTCGTAGTGGCTGAGCAGGATGGCCGCGCGCTGCCGTTCGGGCAGGAGGGCAAGCGCGTCGGCCACCCGGCGTGAGACCCGGGTGCGTTGCAGCCCGGCTTCGGCGCCGAGCGCGGGGTCGGGCGGCTCCGGGATGGCGTCGAGCGGGACTGAAGGCTGGCGCCGCAACCGTTCGATCGCACGGTTGTAGGCGACGCGGGTGAGCCAGGTGGACACCGTCGCGCTCCCGTCGGGGCGCCAGCGCCCGGCTTCCTTCCACAGCGCCAGGAAGGCATCCTGGGCCACGTCCTCGGCATCGGCGCGGCCGCCCAGCATGCGCTGGGCAAAGGCAAGCAGCCGTCCGAGATGCCGGTCGACCAGGCGACGGCACGCGGCGGCGTCACCCGCCGCCACGGCCGCCACCAGGGCATCGTCGCTCTCGGCCACGCTTCAGTTTTGGTGTTTCGTGAGGTCATCGATCGACAAAGAGCCCGTCTTGGCGGTGTCGCGCCGGTCGAAGCGGGCCAGGGCCGGCGCCTCGAACTCAGCAGCAGTCACCTTCCCATCCTTATCGGCGTCGAGCTTGTCGAAACGCTGTTCGAGGCGGGGGCGGATCTTTGCAATCATGGCGTCGACATACTGATCCTTCGTCAACGTCCCGTCACCTGCCGTATCGAGGGCCTTGAACCGCGCATCCGCCCAAGCCTGAACCTCGGTCCGCTCGACCTTGCCGTCCTTGTTGGTATCCAGCTTCCGGAAGAACCCGCCGCGCCAGCCGCCCTCGGGGGCGCTCTGGGCTGCCGCCATGGCCGTGCCGGCGACGAGGGCCGCCAGCGCAGCCCCGACAATCCACGTGGTCTTCATGATGCTCTCAGCGTTGCGCACCGCTTCGGGTGCCTCTATGCCACCTTCACGCCGCAATTCGCCGGTTCCGTCGCTGTCTTGCGCAGGAAAGCTTGCGTCCGCCCCGTCCCTGCCCCACCTCTTCGGGCAGATGCCGCATTCAACCCGGGCGACGCCATGGCCGAATTCACCCTTCTCGACCGCGATGTCCTGCGCCTGACCGGCGAGGACCGGGCGAGTTTCCTGCAGGGGCTGGTCTCCAACGACATGCTCAAGGTCGCGCCCGACCGCGCCATCTTCGCCGCGCTGCTGACGCCGCAGGGCAAGTACCTGCACGATTTCCACGTGGTCGCGCTGGGCGATGCCTGGCTGGTCGATTGCGAGGCCGGACGCGGCGCCGATCTGTTCCGCCGCCTGCGGATGTACAAGCTGCGGTCCAAGATCGAGCTGGCCGACGTGACCGCGGATTGGGCGGTGGCCGCCCTCCCCGGCACCGAAGGCCGCGCCGCGCTGGACCTGCTGGCCGAGCCGGGGGCCGCCCGGCCTCTTGCCGATGGTATTGCCTTCACCGATGCGCGGCTGGCCGGGCTGGGCGCCCGGGCGCTGCTGCCGAAGGCAACGGCGCGGGACACCCTGGCCGGGCTGGGCCTGGCGGAGGTCGGGCCGGAGGCCTGGGATCGGCTGCGCCTGTCGCTCGGCGTGCCGGATGGCAGCCGCGACCTGGTGCCTGATAAGACGGTGCTGCTGGAGGCGAATTACGATTCGCTCAACGCCATCGCCTGGGATAAGGGCTGCTATATGGGCCAGGAGCTGACGGCCCGGACCAAGTATCGCGGCCTGCTGAAGAAGCGGCTGGCGCCGGTGCTCCTGGACGGCCCGGCCCCCGAACCCGGCACGCTGATCCTGCGCGACGGCCGCGAGGTCGGCGAAATGCGGTCGAGCCGCGACGGCATCGGCCTGGCGCTGCTGCGGATCGAGACGCTGGAGGGCGATTCGGGGCCGCTGCTCGCCGGTGACACCGCGATCCGCCCCGCCGCGCCCGCCTGGAAGGCGGCTTGACCGTCAGGCCGGCCTGGAAGGCGGCCTGACCCATCAATCCACCGTGACATGCGCCTCGTCCGGCCCGCCCAGGCAGGCGGAGACCTGGCGGCCGGCGCTGTCGAAGGCGCAGGGCGGCGCCGGGTGCCGCAGCAGGGTCGCGGCCGGGATTCCCAGAGAGACCACGGCCATCGCCGCCATCACCGGCAGCCGTATGGCCGCGCGAACGGGCCGGGTGCGGCCGGCGAGATATCGGCGCAAGACGATCCCGAGCAGCAGGAAGCCGGCGGCAACGACCATGGCCACGGCGATCTCCTGCGGCTGGGGGCTGAAGATCAGGTTGCCACCGACATCGTCGGGGTAGCGCCAGAGCCCGTTCGCCCCGATCGCCAGCGGCAGGAGGCCGGAAGCGGCCCAGGCCAGCCTGAAGCCGGGCAGCCGCAGCAGGGCCGCGATCAGCACCCCCGCCATCGCGGCCACGCCGCCCAGCGCATTCCGCTCGAAGGTGAAGGCGCCACCGAACAGGGTGCCGCCGATGTCGACCGGCGTCAGCAGCCACAGGTCGAAGATGGCGGTCCAGGCGATGATCGCCGCCACCAGGATGAGGCCTGCCTCCCGACCGAGGATCGACCGGAAAACA
>NZ_JBYRFX010000908.1:0-6391 GCF_057815775.1 Inquilinus sp. | reverse complement strand
GACCGGCGGCACCCTGCTGGTCCGGTCGCCGGTCGACGGCACCGAGATCGCCCGCCTGCCCGAGCACAGCGCCGCCGATGTCGCAGCCGCGATCGAGCGCTCGGCCAACGCCTTCCTGAACTGGCGCACCGTGCCGGCGCCGCGCCGCGGCGAGCTGATCCGCCTGCTGGGCGAGGAGCTGCGCACCCACAAGGCCGAACTCGGCCGGCTGGTCTCGATCGAGGCCGGAAAGATCCTCCAGGAGGGCCTCGGCGAGGTCCAGGAGATGATCGACATCTGCGACTTCGCGGTCGGCCTCTCCCGCCAGCTGTACGGCCTGACCATCGCGTCGGAGCGCCCCGGCCACCGCATGGCCGAGACCTGGCATCCGCTGGGCCCGGTCGGCGTGATCTCGGCCTTCAACTTCCCGGTCGCGGTGTGGTCGTGGAACGCGGCGCTGGCGCTGGTGTGCGGCGACCCGGTGATCTGGAAGCCGTCGGAGAAGACGCCGGTCACGGCGCTGGCCACCATGGCGATCTTCCGCAAGGCGGCCGAGCGCTTCGGCGGCGTGCCGGACGGCCTGGCCGAGATCCTGATCGGCGGCCGCGAGGTCGGCGAGGCGCTGGTCGACAGCCCGAAGGTGGCGCTGGTCTCGGCCACCGGGTCGACCCGGATGGGCCGCGAGGTCGGTCCGCGCGTGGCCAAGCGCATGGGCCGGTCGCTGCTGGAGCTCGGCGGCAACAATGCCATGATCGTCTGCCCGTCGGCCGATCTCGACATGGCGGTCCGCGCCATCCTGTTCGGCGCTGTCGGCACCGCCGGCCAGCGCTGCACCAGCCTGCGCCGCCTGTTCGTGCATGACAGTGTCTACGACAAGCTGCTGCCGGCCCTGAAGCAGGCCTACGGCGCCGTCCGCATCGGCAGCCCGCTGGAGACCGGCACGCTGGTTGGGCCGCTGATCGACCAGGCCTCGTTCGACGGCATGCAGAAGGCGCTGGCCGCGGCGCGCGACCAGGGCGGTACGATCACCGGCGGCGAACAGGTCACGGCGGGCGTTCCGGCCAACGGCTTCTACGTCCGCCCGGCGATCGCCGAGATGCCGAAGCAGAGCGAGATCGTCGCGCATGAGACCTTCGCGCCGATCCTCTACGTCCTGAAGTACCGGGATTTCGGCCAGGCGCTGATGCTGCACAACGAGGTGCCGCAGGGCCTGTCCTCCTGCATCTTCACCACCGACATCCGCGAGGCCGAGACCTTCCTGTCGGCGGCGGGCAGCGATTGCGGCATCGCCAACGTCAACATCGGCACCTCGGGCGCCGAGATCGGCGGCGCCTTCGGCGGCGAGAAAGAGACCGGCGGCGGGCGCGAAAGCGGCTCGGACGCCTGGAAGGCCTATATGCGCCGGCAGACCGCGACGGTGAATTACAGCCGCGAGCTACCGCTGGCCCAGGGCATCGTCTTCGACCTCGGTTGATCGAACAAAACGCAGGCGGCCTGGGGGTTTCTTGACGACCCACCGGCCGCCTGCGCTAATGCGGACCAGATGCGACGGCTGCCCAAGGGGACGGGCGGATCGCCGCCGCCGATCATCCGGGGATGCACCCTTGCATTAACCGAACGATCGGTTAATCTTTGCCGCAAATAGGGATCCTGGGATCGCCGCAGGCGGACGATGTGCGGACCAGGATCACGAACATGGGAGGGTCTTTACATGCATATCAGTCGTTTGGCGCTCGCAGCGGGGGCTGCGTTGACGCTTCTGTCGACGGTGAGCTTTGCCGCGGACAAGGTCACTGTGGCCGTGACCCAGATCGTCGAGCACCCGGCCCTGGACGCCGCGCGCGACGGCATCAAGAAGGCGCTGGAAGAGGCCGGCTACAAGGAGGGCGACAATCTCGTCTTCCTGTCGGAATCGGCCCAGGGCAACCCGGCCACCGCCGCCCAGATCGCCCAGAAATACGTCGGTGAGAACCCGACCGTGATCGTGCCGATCGCAACCCCGTCGGCCCAGGCCGTGGTCGCCGCGACCCAGGACATCCCGGTGGTGTTCACCGCCGTGACCGACCCGCTGGGCGCCCAGCTGATCAAGAACCTCGATCACCCCGGCGGCAATGTCACCGGCATCTCCGACCTGTCGCCGCTGGCCGATCACCTGAACCTGATCAAGGAGATCGTGCCGACCGTGAAGCGGATCGGCGTGCCCTTCAATCCGGGCGAGGCCAATGGTGCGGCCCTGCTGGCGGCGCTGCAGGAAATGGCGCCGGAGTGGAAGGTCGAGATCGTCGAGGCCCCGGCCTCGAAATCAGCCGACGTCCAGGCCGCGGCACAGAGCCTGGTCGGCAAGGTCGACGTGATCTATGTCCCGACCGACAACACCATCGTCTCGGCGCTCGAAGCGGTGATCCAGGTCGGCATCGACAACAAGATCCCGGTGTTCTCCGGCGACACGGACAGCGTCGTGCGCGGCGCCATAGCCTCGGTCGGCTTCGACTATTTCCAGATCGGCCGCCAGACCGGCGCCGTCGTCGTCCGCATCCTGAAGGGCGAGAAGCCGGGCGACATCCCGGTCAAGAACGCCACGGGCACCGACCTGTTCGTCAACACCAAGTCGGCGGCGGCGATGGGCGTCACCATCCCCCCGGCAGTGCTGAGCCGCGCCAAGAAGGTCATCAACTAAGCCCCGAACGCCTCGGGTCGCAGGCCGGGCCCGCCACAGCGGATCCGGCCTGCGATTGAGCCGTATCTCGGGCTTTGTCGTTTCCGCGGCCGGTGCCGGCCGCTCCGCAGGATGTCTTGATGAGTCTGTTCGCCTTCCTCGGCGCGATCGAGATCGGATTGATCTACGCCCTGGTCGCCCTCGGCGTGTTCCTGTCCTTCCGGGTGCTGAACTTCCCCGACCTGACGGTCGATGGCAGCTTCCCGCTCGGCGCCGCCACCACGGCCACGCTGATCGTCGCCGGCGTCGATCCGGTGCTGGCCACCCTGGTCGGGGTCGCCGCCGGCGCCTGCGCCGGGCTGATCACCGCCTGGCTCAACGTCCGCTTCGGCATCCTGCACCTGCTCGCCAGCATCCTGACGATGATCTCGCTGTTCTCGGTCAACCTGCGGATCATGGGCAAGCCGAACGTGGCGCTGATCAACCAGGACACGGTGATCAACCTGTTCACCTGGCTGACGCCCACCCTCGAAAGCATCGGCCTGCCCGGTCGGGCGACGCTGAAGGTGGTGGTGCTGGCGATCATCGTGCTGATCGTCACCCTGGTCGTCGGCCGCTTCCTGACCTCCGAATTCGGCCTGGCGATGCGCGCCACCGGCGCCAATGCGCGGATGGCGCGGGCGCAGGGCATCTCGACCAAGCTGCACATCTACGTCGGCATGGCGCTGTCGAACGCGCTGGTCGCCCTGGCCGGGTCCCTGTTCGCCCAGACCGCGGGCTTCGCCGACGTCACCGTCGGCACCGGCACCATCGTGGTCGGCCTCGCCGCCGTCATCCTGGGCGAGACCATGATCCGCACCCGCAGGATCGTGGTGATGCTGGCCGCCTGCGTGCTGGGCGCCGTGATCTACCGCATCGTCATCGCCCTGGCGCTGAACACCAGCTGGCTCGGGCTGCAATCCTCCGACCTCAACCTGGTGACGGCGCTGCTGGTCGGCATCGCGCTGATGCTGCCCGGCATGCGCAATCCCCTGAAGTCCTTGTTCCGGCGGAGCGCCTGAGATGATCGCGGTTCAGGACGCCCACGTCACCTACGGCCGCGGCACGCCGCTCGAGAACCGCGCGCTGCGCGGCCTCACCCTGGCCATCCCGGTCGGCGAATTCGTCACCGTCATCGGCTCGAACGGTGCCGGCAAATCGACCCTGCTGAACGTGCTGAGCGGCGACGCCAGCCCGGAGCGCGGCCGGGTCGAGATCGACGGCATCGACGTCACCCGCTGGCCGTCGCCGAAGCGTGCCGGGCTGGTCGCCCGCGTGTTCCAGGACCCGATGGCCGGCACCTGCGAGGCGCTGTCGATCGAGGAGAACATGGCGCTGGCCTATGCCCGCGGCCGATCACGCGGCCTGGCCCCGTCGATCGACGGGCCGCGCCGCGCCGTGTTCCGCGACAGGCTGGCGGTGCTGGGGCTAGGGCTGGAGAACCGGCTGGGCGATTCCATGGGCCTGCTGTCCGGCGGCCAGCGTCAGGCGGTCAGCCTGCTGATGGCGACGCTGACCGGCATGAAGATCCTGCTGCTGGACGAACACACCGCGGCGCTGGACCCGCGCACCGCGGATTTCGTGCTGCAGCTGACCCGCAAGATCGTCGAGGACCAGAAACTGACCGCGCTGATGGTGACGCATTCGATGCGGCACGCGCTGGATTACGGCACCCGCACGGTGATGCTGCATGAGGGCCAGGTCGCCTTCGACGTCGCCGGCGACCAGCGCCGCGGCCTGGAAGTGCCCGACCTGCTGAAGCTGTTCAGCAAGGTGCGCGGCGAGCAGCTGGCCGACGACAGCCTGCTGTTGGGCTGACGTCGAACGCCCTGGGGCCGCCGCCCCGGGCTTGCTATTTGCCCCGGGCGCCCAGCGGCCGGCCATGGAGCAGATCCCGCAGGATCGGCGCCGCCAGCATGATCACGAGCCCAAGCGCCACCCAGCGGACCCAGAGATCGTGCGGATCCGTCATCAAGTTGATGACCAGCAGCACGGCCAGCGTCAGCACGCTGCCGATCAGACGGCGGCGGAAGCTCTCGATGAAGGGCGGCCGGTCCGGCCCGGGCCTGGCGGCCGGCGTCACCGCCTCCACCCGATGGGCATCGGCGCCGACCCGCAGCGCATAAACCCGCACCGGTTCGGCGATGTTCTTCATCGGCCGCGGCCCGAGATCGGCGAATCCGGTCTCGATCCGGCCGCGCACCTGGTCGTAGACCGCGCCGGACAGGCAGATGCCGCCGGGGATCGCGACCTCCTGCAGCCGCGCCGCCACATTGACGCCGTCGCCCAGCAGATCGTCGCCGCTGACCACGACGTCACCGAGATTGATGCCGATGCGCAGCCGCATCCGGCTCTCTTCCGTCTGGTCCGCGGCCCAGATTCCGAGCCGGTCCTGCGCCGCGATCGCCGCCTGCACCGCGGCCAGCGCGCTGGGAAATTCGGCCAGCAGCCCGTCGCCCGCCAGATTGAAGATGCGGCCGCCCTGCCCCGTGATCGCGGTGCGCAGGATGCCGCGGGCCTGGTCCAGCCGGGCCAGGGTGCCGGTCTCATCCTGGCCGGTCAGCCGGGAATAGCCGACGACGTCGGCGCAGAGACTGGCGGTCAGGCGGCGTTCCGGCTGGGTCATGGGGTCGGCCTCGAAGCGGATCGGGGCCGGATCATACTGCACCCGCCGCGACATCGCGAGACCCGGATGCGAACATTATAAGAACATCACAGCCGAAATCGAACCGTCGGCCTCTTGACCGGCGGGAAAGCCGCGCTCAGCCGACCTCGCCGCGCTGCCACAGCCAGGCGGCGCCGCGGACGCCGCTGCTGTCGCCATGCTTGGCCCGCAGGATCGGGGTGGCGCAGTCCCGGCCGAACACAATCGGCGGCAGGCGCTTCGGCACCTCGTCATACAGCCGCTTGACGTTGGACATGCCGCCGCCGAGCACGATGGCATCGGGGTCGAGCAGGTTGACGACATGGGCCAGGCCGCGGGTCAGCCGGCTGATATAGCGCTCGACCGTCGCCGAGGCGTCCGGGTCGCCGGCCTCGGCCCGCGACACCACTTCATGGGTCGAGATGTCCTGCCCGGTCACCCGGACATGGTCCTTGCCGAAGCCGGTGCCGGAGATCCAGGTCTCCAGGCAGCCCTGCTTGCCGCAATAGCAGTCGGGGCCCGGCAGCTCCTCGGGCGTGGCCCAGGGCAGCTGGTTGTGGCCCCATTCGCCGCCCAGGCCGTTGCCGCCGCGATGGGCGCGGCCCTGGATGGCGATGCCGGCGCCGGTGCCGGTGCCGATGATCACGGCGAAGACCAGCCCCTTGCCCGCCGCAGCGCCGTCGGTGGCTTCCGAGACGGCTAGGCAGTTGGCGTCGTTTTCGCAGCGCACCTCGCGGCCGAGGGCGGTGGTCAGGTCCTTGTCGAAGGGCTTGCCGATCAGCCAGGTCGAGTTGGCGTTCTTGACCAGGCCCGTCTGCGGCGACATCACGCCGGGCATGCCGACGCCGACCGTGCCGCGCTCACCCACAGTGGCTTCGACCGCCTCGACGAGGTCCTTGATCGCCTGGACCGTACCGTCATACAGGCGCGGCGTCGGGATGCGCTGGCGGTGCAGCTCCGTCCCGACATCGTCCAAGGCGATCGCCTCGATCTTCGTACCCCCAAGATCGACGCCGATCCGCATCCTCGCCTCCCACCCGTGCAGCAGTCACGACAATGTCCCCGCGCCGTCC
>NZ_JBYRFX010000907.1:0-6216 GCF_057815775.1 Inquilinus sp. | reverse complement strand
CGGGCCGAATCCGCACGGCTGGACGCCATGGGCGGCGCCCTGCTGGACACCCTGCCCGGCGCCGCCATCGGCGACGATGCCTTCGCTGCGGTGCTGGCCCGGCTGGACGCACCGGCGGCGGCAAAGCCGCCCGCAGCCCCGATTGGGGCGCCGCCGGACATCCCGCAGCCGCTGCGCGACTACATCGGCCCGCGCTTCGACGGCGTCACCTGGCGGCGGCTGCTGCCGGGGGTGTCCGAAGCGGTGTTCACGGTGGGGCGCAAGGACCGCCGCGTCAGTCTGCTCCGCGTCCGTGCCGGCGTCGGCGTGCCGCAGCACACCCATGAGGGCACCGAGTTCACCCTGGTGCTGCAGGGCGCCTTCGACGACGGCCAGGGACTCTACGGCATCGGCGACCTGCAGGTGACGGACGGGACGATCGACCACCGGCCGACCGCCCTGCCCGGCGCCGATTGCATCTGCCTGGCGGTGGTGGAGCGGACGCTGCGGCTGACCGGCCCGATCGGCCGCTGGCTGAACCGATTCGTCAGCTTCTGACCGCCCCGTACCTGGCCGTTCCCTACCCGGCCTCCAGGGTGCGGAAACCGGCCCGGTCGATCGCTGCCGCCACCGCGGCGGCATCCGGCGCCGGCGACACGGCCACCCGGCCGCCCGCGAGATCGACCGCCACCGTAGCGCCGGGGGCGGCCTTGAGGACCGCGCGCTTGACCGCTTCGGCGCAGCCGCCGCAGGTCATGCCTTCAACCTGGAATTCCATTCCGTCCTCCTTGGGACCGTTTGTCCGGGATCGTTGCCTGGAAGATGGGGCTTCCAGCAACCGGAAGGTCAAGGGCTGCGCCAAGAGAAATGCGGGCCGGCTAGATCGCCGCGACGCCGCGCCAGCCGGTGATCGCGCCCTCATCCTCCAGCAGGTGCAGCCGCTGGGCCGCCACCCGGCCGAATTCCAGCACCAGGGCCTTGCGCCGCGGCGGCGCAAGGCGGTGTTCCGGCGGCGCGCGCAGCAGCGCCGCGTCGAAGCCGTCGGCGACGATCAGGCCGCATTCGGGGGCGATCAGCTCCTGCGGGAAATCTTCCGGCACGGCGAAACAGAACCGGTCGCAATAGGCGGCATAGCCGGGCCATTTGCGGTCGCCGCGGAAATCGGCGATCGACACCTTCACCTCGATCAGCGTGATCTGGCCTGCGGAATCGATCGCGAAGACATCGGCTCGTCGGCCATCCGGCAGGCAGAATTCCGGCAGGCTGACCATGCCGGCAGCCGCCAGCCAACGGCGCACGCCGCGCGTGACCTGGGCGGTCTGCAGCCGGGCCAGGCTGTCCATGTTGCTTCTTTGTTCCATCGCGAAAGCATCCTAGCGGCGCCTTGTGCCGAACGCCAGCACGAAGGATCAGTCGCAAAAAAGTCAGAATCTTGCCGCGGGGAAAGCATCATCTAATGCGAAAAAGGGTGTAACCTATGTCACTGTTTCAAGAGTGAAGTCTGTTTTATTCAATTACGGGTCTAAGGGGGGATTCAGTTCGCTTTCCGGTAGCGGAGCGATCTGCTTCTCGAACAGAATATAGCGGTCGGGTTCGGGCGGGGCAGCCAATGGACGTCGATCAGGGGACAAGGTGATTATGGCGAGAAGTGAATCGACACCGCCGAGCGCGGCACGCCGGGCCCTCCTATCGGTCAAATCCTGGTTTCTGGTGGCGGGCGGATTCAGCTTCGCGACGAACCTGCTGATCATGGTATCGCCACTCTATTCCTACCAGCTGTTCGACCGCGTCGTGGGCAGCGCCCACATCGAAACGCTGGTGTTCCTGACCCTGATCGCCGGCTTCGCCTTCCTCATCCTCGGCTGCCTCGACGGCCTGCGCTCGGCCCTGCTGGCCCGGATCGGCACCCGGTTCGAACGCCAGCTGGCCGGCACGCTGGTCGAAACCGGCGTCAACGGCGCCGTGCTCGGCGCCCCGGTCGGCGGCCAGGCGTTGCGCGACCTGTCGCAGATCCGCAGCTTCATCGGCGGGCCCGCGATCGGGCCGCTGTTCGACGCCCCTTGGGCGCCGGTCTTCATCATCGTCATGTTCCTGCTGCACTGGGCGCTCGGGGTCACCGCGTTGATCAGTGCGGCCATCCTGTTCGCGTTGGCGTTGACCAACGAGAAGATGCTGCGCGGCCCGACGACCGACGCCAACAAGCTGCAAGTCACGGCGCAGCGCCAGGCGGAAGGCGCGATCAGGAGCGCCGAGACGGTGCGGGCCATGGGCATGCTGCCGCAGCTGCTGACGCGCTGGCGCCGGGACCAGGAAGCCGCCCTGCAGGGGCAGGAGCATGGCGCCGACCTGTCGGCGATCATCAGCGGCTCCTCGAAATTCGTCCGCATGTTCGTGCAGACCTTTGTGATGGGCGTCGGCGCCTATCTGCTGCTGCATGGCGAGCTGACCAGCGGCGGCATGATCGCCGGGTCGATGCTGCTGTCGCGGGCGCTGGCCCCGGTCGAACAGGCGATCGGCTCCTGGCGCCAATTCATCAGCGCCCGCCAGTCCTACAATTCGATCGAGAAGATCATGGTCATCGTCCCGAAGCGGCAGGAGGGCCTGACCCTGCCGCCGCCGACCGGGGCGGTGCAGATCGACAAGCTGGTGTTCCTGACGCCGCAGGGCAAGACGCCGATCATCAAGCGCGTCAGCTTCGAGATCGCGGCCGGCGAAGTGCTGGGCATGGTCGGTCCCTCGGCCTCGGGCAAGAGCACGCTGTGCCGGCTGCTGGTCGGCATCTATCCGCCGAGCGACGGCGCCGTCCGGTTCGACGGTGCCGATCTGGCGCAATGGTCGCCGGAGACGCTGGGGCCGCATCTGGGCTACCTGCCGCAGGCGGTCGACATCTTCCCGGGCACGGTCGCCGAGAACATCGCCCGCATGGGCGTGCCGGACTCCGACCAGGTCGTCGCCGCGGCGCAGCTGGCCGGTGTGCATGACATGATCGTGCGGCTGCCTCAGGGCTACGACACCCCGATCGGCGACGGCGGCGTGCCGCTGTCCGGCGGCCAGCGCCAGCGCGTCGGCCTGGCACGTGCCGTTTTCGGCCAGCCCAAGCTGGTGGTGCTGGACGAGCCCAATTCCAATCTCGACGCGGATGGCGAGGCCGCGCTGATGACCACCATCACCGGCCTGAAGGCGTTGGGCACGACCGTGGTCATCGTCGCCCATCGCCCCCAGATCCTCGCCGACGCCGATCGCCTGCTGGTGATGCGCGAAGGCGAAATCGCTCTGCTCGGCCCGCGGGCCGAAGTTCTGGCCCGCATTGCAGGACCACGTGCCGCCGACACCGCGTCGGGGCCAAAGGGAAGTACCGAAAATGTCGCTTATCCCTCAGGAGCCTGGACAGCCACTGCCACCGGCCGTCCTCAGCAGCCCCCGCCTGCCCGCTCTGCCGGATGAGACCGTCGTCGCGTTGCGGCGCAACGCACGTGGCCTGAATCGTCTGAGCCTGATCGGCGGCGCCGTCATCGGTGTCTTCATCTTCGGCTTCGGTGCCTGGGCTGCCGTCGCGCCGCTGGCCAGTGCCGCCGTCGCCCAAGGCACGGTCAGCCCGGAAGGCAACAAGCGGACGATCCAGCATCTCGAAGGCGGCATCATCCGCGAGCTGACGGTGCAGGACGGCGACAAGGTCAAGGCCGGCGACACCCTGCTGGTGCTTGATGCGACGCGCGATACCGCGACCTACGACACGGTGCAGATGCAGCGGATCGCCGATATGGCGGCCCTCGCCCGCCTCGACGCCGAGCAGATCGGCGCGCCGCAGATCACCATGCCGCAGGAGGTGGTGGACGCGACCGCCAGCGATCCGGTGGGCGCAGCCCTGGTCAAGGCGCAGGAGGAGCAGTTCATCTCCCGCCGCGAATCGATCACCGGGCAGAAGTCGATCCTGGAGCAGCGCGTCAACCAGAGCCAGTCGGACATCAACGGGCTGAAGGCGCAGATCCAATCCAGCGAAACCCAGCTGGAGCTGATCCAGCAGGAGATCGACAGCGTCGCCCCGCTGGTCGCCAAGGGACTGGAGACGAAGCCGCATCTGCTGCAGTTGCAGCGGGGCCAGGCCCAGATCGTGGGACAGAAGGCCTCCGACACCTCGTCCATCGCCAAGGCCGAGCAGACCATCGGCGAGAGCCAGATGCGGATCCTGGCCCTGGACAGCGACTTCCGCGACAAGATCGCCGAGGAACGCTCCACCACCCAGAAGGAGCTGGCACAGCTGGACGAGAAGCTGCGCGCCGCCGGTGACGTCGTTACCCGCACCCGCATCGTGGCGCCGCTCGACGGCACTGTGGTCGGGCTGAAGTACCACACGATCGGCGGCGTGGTGTCGCCCGGCGCGCCGATCATGGAGATCGTGCCGAGCAGCGAGAAGCTGGTGATCGACGTCCAGGTCCAGCCGAACGATATCGACGTCGTGCGGGAAGGCCAGTCGGCGATGGTGCACTTCTCGGCCTATCACCAGCGCAACATGCCGCGGATCGACGGCACGGTGGTCTATGTCGCCGCCGACAGCACCCAGGACGAAGCCACCAAGCGGTCGTTCTTCCTGGCGAAGGTCGAGGTCGACCCGGCTCTGCTGAAGCGGGTGGCGCCGCAGGTCAACCTCTCGGCCGGCATGCCCGCCGACGTGTCGATCATGACCGGGACCCGCACCGCATTGCAGTACGCGGTCGACCCACTGATGAACGCCTTCCACCGCAGCTTCATCGAAGACTGACGTCTCGGCAAAAGACGAATGGCCTGTCACGGCGGGGGTGTCATCACCCCCGCCGGCTTGCTATAAGGGCGCCGGGTCCCCGTAGCTCAGCCGGATAGAGCGGCTGCGTCCTAAGCAGCGGGTCGGGAGTTCGAATCTCTCCGGGGACGCCACTTCAGCATAAACCTGCGATGCCGGAGCCGGCCGTGCCTGCGCTTGGCTTTCAAAGTCCGATGCGGATTCGGGACGGTCGACCGCTTCACTTGCCTGCGCGTGCGCTTCCTGTCGCACCCGAAGCGCGTCAGCCCTGGTCCGGATTTACGACCAGCCCGGCCATCATCGCCCGCGTGCCGGCGAAAAAGCCCTGCACGGCATCGCGCACCACGTCGTCCAGGCTGGCCGGGGTCGGCGTGACATACACGAAGCGGCGGATCGCCAGGTAGAAGATGCGCCCGTGCAGCCCCCAGAACATCTCGGTCTCGCGCTCCTGCAACGGGCGCTCCGCCTCCGGCGGCAGCCCCAGCTCGTGGCGCAGCTCGCGGCAGGCCGGCTCGATGATCTGCTCGCGTACGATCGTCAGGTAGCGCCCGGTGATATCGAAGGATTTGAGGCCGGAGAACACGAAGATCCGCACCCAGTCGTAGTCGAACACCCGCTCGACATACTCCAGGTAGAACCGGGTCAGACGCGCCTCCAGCGGCAGGCTGCGGTCGCACACCAGCGGCCCCCAGCCGGGCTGCCAGCGGCTGAGATACACGTGTTCGTACACCCGCTCGATCAGAGCTTCCTTGCTGGGGAAATGGCGGTAGATCGCGGGGTGCGAGATGCCCATACGCTTCGCCAGTTCCCGCGTCTGGCCCTCGAAGCCATGCTCGGCGAAGAAGCGGACCGCCTCGTCCAGGATCGCCTGCTCACGCTCCGGCGCCCGCATGTTCCGCCGCCGCGGCCGCTCCGCTTCCGTCTTCGGCGCCATCATCGCCCACCCATCATCGCCCGGCCATGCCGCCCTGATGCCTCGTCGTTGCGACAGCCTACATCACAAAAGTGACCAAGTGGTCATTTCTGTTGACGCTGCGATCGGCGCGTGCTTCCAATTAGTGACCAAATGGTAACAACAGCCGAAAACGGCAGCCATCATGGACGGGACGGAACCACGCCAGGGAGGAGCGGCTTGAAAGCCCCTGCCTTCGGCTATCAACGGCCTGAGACGGTCGCGGCGGCGCTCGACGCCTTCGCCGCCGCCGACGGCGACGCCAGCTATATCGCGGGTGGCCAGAGCCTGGTGCCGGCGCTGGCGCTGCGGCTGCAGTCGCCGGCCATGCTGATCGACATCTCGCGGATCGAGGATCTTCGCGGCGTGCGGATGGAAGCCGGCCAGCTGCGCATCGGCGCCCTGACCCGGCATGCCGAGGCGCTGACCGACCCGCTGATCGCCCGGCACGCGCCGCTGCTGCGCGCGGCGGCGCCCTATGTCGCCCACCCCGCCATCCGCAACCGCG
>NZ_JBYRFX010000906.1:0-11050 GCF_057815775.1 Inquilinus sp. | reverse complement strand
GGACCCGGCGCATGTCGTCGGCATCCTGACCTGCGGCGCCCGCGGGTACATTCCGACGAGCGTCAGCCTGACCGTCGCCGTCGGGGCGATCTCCCTGGCCCAGGCCGGCGGCGTGTTCGCACCGGCCAGCAGCCTGATGCTGTCCCACGCGGCACACACCCATGCGGCGCAGGAGCGGCCCCCTGTTACGGCGACCGGCAATCAGCTCTTTACCGAGCGGCAGGCCGAGGTCGCGGAGGCGATCTCGCATGGCAAGGCGAACAAGATCATCGCCTATGAGCTGAACCTGTGCGAGAGCACCGTGAAGGTTCATGTCCGCAGCATCATGAAGAAGCTGAAGGCGCAGAACCGTACGGAAGTGGCGGTCAAGCTGCACAGCCTCGCCCCCCGGTCGGGCGGTTCAGGCCAGGCAAGGCTGCTGGCGCTGAACGCATAGCGACGCGGCCGGCCGACGGCCATTCGGCCAGCCCGCCAACATCGGCCCATGGGCCGCTAAGAGCACGTGCAGGTCGCCTCCATCGACTTAGCCGCCGGTCGCCAATCGGATCTGACTGCAGTGCGCCACTCAGCATCCATGACATCCAGCCGGCGCGCCTGGCAGCGGCCTGGATTGATTGCCCAACAATTGGCGGCGCCACCACCGGGATGTTGATCGGCAACGCGGTTTTTGGGCCGCAAGAGCCCGAGAGGCCTATCATTCGTAGGTATCGAGCCGGTACGAGCGATCGGGCGCCGGCGGCGGCTAAATCCACAGCCTTCGCGGCTGGACGAGGATGCGTTGAGGTTCTATCATCCATATAAATTGAAACAATCTAATAGAGAGACTTGCGATTTTTTACAGGTCAGCGGCTACGCATATTGAAACTTTGACCGACCATATTCGATAGGGGGTCGTTGGCTTGCGTCGCATTTCAAAGTATCAATCATTGATCCGAAGATGGAAGGGGCTCTCTGATGAGAATTTGAGATTCAGCCCGAAAGTCAATGGCAATCTGGTGCTTCCGGATTGGTTGAATTATACCCGGGAAGCTGTCGCCTTTTTCGATGAAGACTGGCGTATAAGCCAAGCCAGCGGCAACTTCCGGCGAAGCATTCCGGCTGCACGCAAGGCAGACACTAAACTTGAGGACTTGCTGCCCAAATTTGCCGAGCCGGACATTCGGCATGAGCTTCGCGGCCTTCCCGAGACCGGAATGGCCCTCGAAGTCGCGCTGTCGCATCCGGTCACGGGAGTAGCCACAGTCGCCCATGCATTCCGGGCCGGCAACGGTTTCGGCGTCATTCTCGAGATCGAGGCGGATGGACGGGGTCCCACGGACAGGCCCGAGACCGATACGCTCCTGCATTGGGCCAGCCATGACTCGCTCACGGGACTGCAGAACCGGCGGTTGTTTGACGAACGGCTCGGACAAGTCCTGGCCAATCCGTCGACCTCGAGGATGGGCGTCGCACTGCTTCAGATCGATCTCGACGATTTCAAGGCCGTGAACGATACGCTGGGGCACGGCGCCGGCGACTCTCTCCTGCAACTCGTCGCACGCCGCATCGAAGAATCCCTGGGCAGCGATGCGATCGGCTTCCGATATGCGGGCGATGAGTTCGCCGTCATCCAGTTCTCGGGAAATCAACCGCGCGATGCGGAACGGCTCGCTGAACTCCTGATTTCCAGGCTGAAAGCACCGTTCGAAATCAATGACATTCCAATTTTCATCGGCGCCAGCATCGGGATAGCGTTCGGAACCGAGCACGGCACCAGCACAGAACAGTTGATGAAGGCCGCCGATATTGCCCTATACGCGGCAAAAAGTGAAGGTCGGGGGCGAGCCCGTATCTTCGAAAACGCCATGCTGGCCTTTCTGGAACGGCGCGAGAATTTGCGGCGGGATCTGCGAAAGGCGCTTCATAGGGGAGAATTGTTCGTCGAATACCAGCCGCTGGCCCGCCTACCGTTTTCCATTGTTGGCTTCGAAGCCCTCTTGCGTTGGCGGCATCCGGAGGCCGGCATCATCGCACCGGGGTCGTTCATTTCGATCGCGGAAGCCGATGGCCTGATGGATGAGATCGGTCAGTGGGTGCTGGAGCAGGCCTGCACGGACGCCCTAAACTGGCCGTCTTCCATGAGGATCACCGTCAATCTCTCCCCTGCTCAGTTTAGAAGCGGGTTTCTCATCGACAACGTCTGCCGAGCCATCGACCGCATCGGGATTCAGCCCGACCGGCTCGAATTCGAAATCACCGAGACGGTTCTGCTCGAGCAGACGATGCACAACCTGGACATCCTGCACACGCTGAGCCTGTTGGGAATCGGAGTATCCTTGGACGATTTCGGAACGTCCTATTCGTCCCTCGGATACCTCAAAGACTTTAATTTCAACAGCCTCAAGATCGACAAATACTTCATCCGGGATCTCGAGATAAATCAGAAAAGCCAGACGATCGTGCGATCGATCCTAAATCTTGCTCATGGACTGGGGATGAGCGTGACCGCCGAAGGCGTTGAGACAGAGGCACAAATGCGCTGGCTGGCAAAAGAAGGCTGTGACCGGCAACAGGGATTTCTGATCAGCCCACCTCTCAGCAGCCATGATACCATCCGGTACATCGACAGAATTGCGCGGGATCCACCCCTCACGAACTGAACATCCTGGGCGCATACTAGAGTATTTTGTCAGATATTTTACTTCGGTTTTTAGGCAATATCGTCAGATATTGCTGCCGCGGTGTCGGGCTTGGCTGGGTCGAGGAACGAGATGGATCATCACGCAATGCCGGAGTCGACGCGGGGCTTCCTGCCGCTGATCGAGATAGCCATCGATGCGCGGGAATTCTCCGCCCACTGGTCGCAGTGCGATTTCGTCGCGACCTATCTGGCGCGCATGATCAGCCACAACAGGAGCGATTCGACCCTCTACTCCAACCTGTTCTCGTCGGCAGTCAACGAACTGCTGGAGATCGCCTATCGAATCCATAAGCGGACAGGCATGGTGACGTGCAAAGTCTCCCGCAACGGCGATATCGATCGCGTGGAGATCCGCATCCCATGTGCTTCGCGGGATGCGCTGTTTCTGCTGGAGGCGGCCGACAGGCTGAACCGTCCGGACTCCGAGAGGCGATATCTGGAGGCCCTCACATCCGAGATCGGCACGGATCCCGACATCGGCCTGCTCGAACTGACCCAGGACTATGGCGCCATGGTTTCGATCAGTGCCGATGACGAACTGATCACGATGACGGTCGATCTGCGGATCGATGGTCCGGTGGGCTGACGATGCCTGGAGAAGCCGCCCCGTTCACCGTCCAGTACAACGAGAACAACCAGGAACTCCTCCTGGCGGGGACGTTCCGTCCCGAGACCGTCGCCGACATGGCGGATTGCATGGCCTTGTTCGCATCCGCAGTCCGGCGCGCTCGCGGCACGCTCTATCTGAATGTGAAGCGCCTGTCCCGGCTGAACAACATCGGCTTCCAGACCCTGGCGCGCGCCATGGTTCACGCGTGCCGTGATCGCCCCGATCTCAAGATCGTCGTTGTGACCTCGAGCGTGGTGGGCTGGGCCACGGGGAAGTTCGGGCGGCTGTCCCAGGTCGAGCCGGCAATTTCCGTCAATGAATATGATGGGCAGTTCTATCCGGGCCAGGGCTTTCTGGAAGAAGGCGGGTTCATCCCCATCCTGAGAACCCAGACGAGGATGACCTGGCGCCATGAGCGGGATATTCTGCCTCGCCACGGCCTTAAGCCCGGCATGGCGATGGCCGATATATGCTGTGGCATCGGTGACTTCGCCGCCCTGGTCCAGCGGGAATTCGAACCGTCTCGCCTCGTGGCGCTGGACCACTCCCGCTCCAGCCTTGCTTATGCCCGCAAGATGGCCGATGAATTCGGCATCCGAGGCATTGAATACACCTATGGTGATGCGGCAGAGATGCTGCTCGATTCAGACCAGTTTGACTTCGTCACGTGCCGGCATTCCCTGCAGATCTTCAACAAGCCCAATCTTATTTTGAAGGAGCTATTCCGGATCTGCAAACCAGGCGGCCGCGTCTACATCACGAACGAAAAGAACTCCCACTGCCTGGGCGAACCCCGGGCCCAGAGCATCCAGTGGACCTACAATGAGGTGGCGAAGCTGTTCGGGCATTTCGAGATGGATGTCGAACTCGGTCCGAAGAGCCGCCGCTACCTGACCGATGCCGGGTTCGAAGCCATCCGGATGGAATCGTTCATGGTCACGAATCTCGATGGCGATCCCCAGGATTTCGCAGAGATGATCGCGGCCTGGGAAAATGTCTATGCGGGTGACATGGCGGTCCGACGTGGCGACGCTCCCGAATTCATCGAACGCTTTCGGCGGGGATTCCAGGATCACATCCATGCCGCGCTCCATCCCAAGGGCTATGCGGGATGGCCGATCTGGGTGGCGTCGGGGCAAAAGGCGCCATGAAGGACGCTGCCGATCGCCCGTCCTTCTGGGCGCGCTCTTTTCGGGCCAAGTTCATCGTCGTCGTCGGCATCGCCGTTCTGTTCGACCTCCTGCTCAGCAGCGGCCTGGCCCTCTGGAATGTGCAGCGACTTTCGCGTGATGCGACGGTCCAGGTGGGCGACGGCCTGACCGGCGCCACCCAGGAGTATCTACGCACCTATGCGATCGAGACGGCGGAGCGGGCCAATCTCCTGATCAACCAGGTCCATTCCGAGGTCAACACCCTGGCCGCGGCGCTCGAAGCCCAAATTCAGCATCCCCAACAGCGGGCGGCCCTGGGCCGGACGATCGCCAAGGTCAACCCCAGCTCGGTATCAGTCACCTATGATGTGCAGGGCGGCTGGGCACAGAATTCGCCGGGGGCGCCATCGGTGGTCAGCGTCTGGGGATATCTCCTGGGCGACGACCATCGGCCGCGGCCGGAGGTTCAGCAGGAAATCGAGGACAGCTCGATCCTCGACCTCATCGCCCCAAGCCTGATGGCGACCGGTACTCCCAAGCTGCAGATGTACTATATCGGCCCCAAGGAATCGCCGATCTTCCGCACCACGCCCTACACTGACCAGGCGCAGACCTTCGACCGGCTGTATCCCGGCCACAACGCCGCGGCCTTCTGGGATTTCTTCTTTCCGGAGCTTTATCCCTCATGGGAGAGCTGGCTCGCCGATCCGAAGGCGCGGCCGGTGCAGAGCCAGATCACAATGACCGCCCCTTATACCGACGCCATCACCGGCAAGCTCATCATCAGCTTCTTTCACCCGCTTCTTAGCCAGGACAGCTCGCGGATTGCCGGCGCCGCCGGGGCGGACATCACCCTCGACCAGTTGGGCGAGGTCGTCAAAAGTGTGAGGGTCGCGGACACCGGCTTCGGCTTCCTGGCGATGTCGAACGGAAATGTGCTCGCGATCGGGTCGTCGGGTGAGAAGATCCTCGGCCTTGTTGCCGCCAACGAGGCCGCCAGCCAGGGCGTCACGGCGGTCGATCGGTCGCTCCGGCGCAGCTCCCAGCCGGCTGTGGCCACCTTGCCCATCGGCAGCGACAACGACGGCAAGGTTCTCAGAATCACGCTCGACGGTGGCGACGGAAAGCAAACCCCATATCTGGTGGAGTTGTTTCCGCTCCATCCGGTCAATGTCTGGAGCGGCGGTCCGATTGAATCCGAGACGATGTCGATCGGCATCGTCGTTCCCGAGCGCGAGATCTACGCCCCGCTTCATGCCGCGCAAAGGGGCATCTCCGAGGCGACCAACCGGATCATCGAATGGCAGATCGCGGCCATCCTGATCTGCATGATGGTGGTGCTGGCAGCCATCATCGCCATCTCGAAGCGGATCACCTCGGGCCTCAGCGCCCTCGCTGACGGCGCAAGGCGGCTGCAGAACCAGGACTATTCGGTGCGGGTGAATATTCCGACGCGCGATGAGGTCGGCGAGGTGGGATCCGCCTTCAATGCGATGGCGCAACAGATTCAATACCACACCGAGAATCTCGAACGCCTGGTCGAAGACCGCACGAGCGAACTGGGCCGTGCGAATGTCGAGATCTCCGCCCTCAACGCCCGGCTCGCCGACGAAAACCTCCGCCTGGGTGCTGAACTGGCGGTCGCGCGCCAGATCCAGCTGATGGTCCTGCCGCGGCCCCGTGAGCTGGAGGCCATCCCCGAAATCGAAATCGCGCCCTTCATGCAGCCGGCCGATGAGGTCGGCGGCGATTACTACGACGTGCTGCAGGGCGCTAACCGCATCAAGATCGGCATCGGCGACGTCACCGGGCATGGCCTTGAGAGCGGCGTGCTGATGATGATGGTGCACTCCATGGCGCGGGCGCTGGAGGAGGCGGGAGAGGATGACCCCGAGGTGTTCCTCAGCAATCTCAACCGCGCCCTCTTCAAGAATATCGAGCGCACCGGGGCCGAGAAGCACATGTCGCTGGCGTTTCTCGATTTCTCGGGTCACGAGGTCGTTCTGACCGGTCAGCACGAAGACGTCATCGTCCTCAGGGAGAATGGGGATCTCGAAATTCTGGACACGACCGAGCTCGGGTTTCCGGTTGGCCTGGAGCCCGATATCGAGCGCTTCGTCACCAGCAAGACGTTCCACTTCGGCGATGGGGACGTGATCGTCCTGTATACGGACGGCATAACCGAGGCAGTCAACCAATGCGGCGCCATGTTTGGCCTCGACCGGCTCTGCAGGAGCGCGCTTGCTCACCGGAAAGGTGACGCGAGCCAGATAAAGGCTGGGATCATTAAAGACCTCCTCGAATATATCGGCGAGGCAAAAATCTACGATGACATTACATTGATTGTCATAAGGCACCGCTGAGATGACGAAACGATGGTTCGGATCCACAGATATCGTGGAGCAGGAAGATCACCTGATCGGCCGCCTGGATTTCTTCGACGGGCCGCTGGAACTGAGCTGGCACCACTGCGCCACGACGTCGGATCTCATCAGCCTGCTGTGCGCGATGCGGTTCCGTCTTCCTGCGCAGCAGGTCAAGGAGGCGAGACACAGCATCGCCTATCTATCGAACGAGCTGATCGAGAACGCCCTGAAATTCAAATCTCCCGGCGACATTTCGATCCGGGCCGCCGTCGGCGGCGGGGCGTTCAACCTCCAGGTCAAGAACCTGATCGACGTCGCGGCGGCGGAGCGGTTTCAAACCACCCTGTCCGATATCACCGACGGTGACCCGAACGACCTGCTGATCAGCAAGATCGAAATCAATGCAACGCAGCCCGACTCTCGCGAGTCCGGACTGGGTCTTCTGACACTGATGAGCGACTATGGAGCCAAGTTGGCCTGGATGTTCGGCCCGGTCGATCACTTGAACCGGGTCTGCCTGGAAACCTATGCGTCCCTGTCGATCACGGGGGAAAACCGTTGAGCAGCAAAGGTCACGTCTGATGGAAGTCAAGACCAGCGATTACCATGCCTGGGTCGAGGGCACCGAGATCCACCTGGAGGGCACGATGCGCCTCGCCGGCGGCGAGGCCTATGCGCCCATTCTGACGCTGATGGAAGATGTCCTGGACAGCGCGACGACGGCGATCACCTTGAATCTGACCGATCTCGAATACCTCAATTCGTCCGGCATCAACATGATCGCCAAGTTCACGATCGACATCCGCAAGAAAGGTGGCATCCATCTAACCGTCAAGGGATCGAGCCAGATCCCGTGGCAATCGAAGTCGCTGCGGAATCTGCAGAAACTGCTGCCCGATCTGGATCTTGTCGTGATCTGACGTCCGGTCGGCAGGCCGCATCCGCCCTGTTATCCGGATGCCCGGTCACCACGGCCCTCAGGCATCATTCCCCATTCACCAGATGGGCCGTCGGGTCGCCGAGTGCTGGATCGAACGACCAGGCGCTCATCAGCGGCAGCAGGTCATCCGGCGAGGCCGTGGCGTCGCACACCCGCAGCGTAATGTCCGCCTGGTCGATACCCTTCGGCAGGGCGGCGCCCAGCGATCGCTGCAGGCGCTGCAGGGCAAAGAGGCAGCCCGGGCTGCCTTCGGGCCGACCGGAGACATAGAGGAAAGAGCCGTAGCGGTTCTGCCCCTCGTGAATCGACTTTGCGTCCAGCGCGCCGAGCGGCACCGTGACCGCCGCCAGGAACTGGTCGCTGGTGATCCGCGTCGCCTTCCCGTCGGCGACGATCTCCAGCTCCAGAGAATTCTCTCCCTGGATGCGCGTGTTGTTGCGCAGGACGTAGCGCTGGTCCAACGTCTGCCCGCCCCTGCGGTCAGACACGGCCAGCACCATCGGGCGAAGGGGCGCGTCGAGGCGGAGGGCCGCCCGATTGAGCGGCGTTTCGCGCCACAGCATCGTGGTTGATGCCGGGTCGAACGGCTTCTTCGGCGCGCAGGCGGCGGCCAGCAGCGTGGCGGCGATCACGAGAAGAAGGCGAGTGCGCATGGCTTGAGAACTCATGATCAGCTGAACCCGTATCGTCCGCCACGGGCGATGCGCAGGCCTTCCCGACTGTCCGGCGTGCTGAGCACGTGGTCGAGTTCCGTGAACAGGTCGAGCGCCTCGGCGTAACGATGCAGCTTGTAGTACGCAAAGCCACGCAGAAGCTGCAGGTCGCGCCGCGGCGGCACGCCATCCTGGTCGCGGGCATCGAACAGCCGCAGCGTCTCGTGATAGTCGCCGCGCTGATAGGCCGCCGTGCCGAGTTGGGCCAGTACCTCGCCCTGGACTTCGCGATGCTGCTTGCCCGTCAGGGTCGCGCTGTCGATCATCGCTTGCGCGTCGTCGACCAAGCCCCGCCGCAGGGTGGAGAGGATCAGCCCGTATGTGGCGTCCTGGACCTCCGAGCCCTGGCCGCCCTGCGATCGGACCGCGGCGAACAGCGACGAGGCCTCCGTCGGCCGGTCCAGCGAATAGAGGCACCAGGCGCGCGTCAGCTTCAGGCCAGTCGTGGTGGCTGCATCCGTCAGCCGCAGGCAGTCGGCAAACGCGCCGGATTGCTTTGCCGCTTCCGCAGCAGATGCCTGGGCGGCACCTGGCCCGGCCGGACCCGAAGTTCCCCGCACGATGGGACCGCGCTGCGCCGTGCGATGCCCGGCCTCCAGGGACTTCTGAACGCTATCGATCGCTGCGGCATCGCTGCCGGACCGGTCGCGGGCCAGCGCATAGAGCAGTGTCATCTGGTCCGGCGACAGGAACGCATTCGCCTTTTGCAGCGTCGCGATCCGCTCTTTCAGGTTGCTGCAGGTGCCGATCACGCTGCGATACAGGTCGAAGGCCGACGATGTCTGCTGCAGGCGAGCGAACGCCTCCGCGGTTCGCCAGACCGTGTCCGTGCGGGCGCAACTCAGAAGATCCGGCTGCTGGCGCGCCTGGTCGATCACCGTCTGCCACCGCGCCGCTTCGCTCGCCGAGCCGAGATGCTGCTGCGCCTCGGCGATGTCGAGCTGCCGGAGCAGGTCGGCCGACGGGGTATAGGACGGGTTGGCCTGCTGCAGCTGGGCGATCCGCGCCCGTACATCGGCGTAGCGGCCCGTTCCAAACAGGTCCCACAGCTCCTGTTCATTCACCGAGGGACCAGCCTGCCCCCCGCTCATGAGATCCGCGGGGGGCTCCCACGACGGGTCGACCGAGCGTAGGCGCCGGATCTCGGCCTCGACGCGGGTCCAGTCCTTGATCTGCACGTAGTATCGCAGGGCGGTGAGGTCCCGCTCCCCGATCTGGTGCGAGGCTGTGGGGGCCGCGATTGGAGTGGGTGGCGATTGTGCCGGGCCCTGCGCCGCGGCGCCTGGAGTGTCCGTGGCCGCCGGCGGCCGGATCGCCTGGGCCAGGCGCAGCATCGTCGACCGGGGGGCAGATGCCGCCGGAGCGGGCACGGGCTCGAGCGCGGCGGCCTGCGCCGACACGGTCGTCATCAGGATCAAGGCAAGAGTCAGAGGGGCGCGCATGTCGGATATCGCTCCCGCTGGACCACGCGGGTCAGCATCAGAAGGGTTGAGGGATAGTACGGCTCAGCGGTGCGCAGCGGTGGCGGATCGCTGAACCCGGTGGTGCTGAGAACGCAGGAAACAAGGGCTGGCAGACCGAGATAGCCGGTATCGAGGCTGCGTTCCAGCACCCTGCCGGAGGCGGCATCGACGATCATCGGCATTCCGGTGGCGCGGCCGCCCCACAGCGAGTCGAACCGGCCGATGGCGTCCTGCTTCGGCAGACCGGCCCACAGGAGATAGAGCGGAATGCGATAGGCGTTGTAGCCGACCACATAGGGCTGTTCGGGCGGGGCATTCAGCCGGCCGTCGGGATGGAGGGCCACCCAGTCGGGCGGCACATGTCCATCCGCCGTCACCTGGTCGATCAGGGCCAATCCGCTGTCGACCAGTTCACCCCAGCGGGCGTCGCCTGAGGCGGCCTTGAAGTCGAGCAGGGCGGGGAACACCCAGTACGACAGGTTGATCACCACGCCGCCATCCGGCAAGGAAAAGCCCTCCACGCCGGGAATCAGCACGACCCGGCCGGCAACTTCGGTGCTGGCGTGGTCGAGTGCCGCCCGGGCCAGCTTGGCCGAGGCATCCCGATAGCTCGTGTTTCCCCAGGCCTTGCCGGCCTGCAGCAGGGCCCAGGCCACCAGGATGTCGCCGTCGGTCGCATTGTTCCTGTCGGTGACGCCCTTGCCGCCCGGGTCCCAGCGCCAGGCGAGAAGACCGTCTTCGCGCACCAGGAGATTGGTGCTCGTCCAGCCCCATAGCTTGGCGAAGGTGGTCGGATCGGTATGGGCAACGGCCAGCAGCATGGCGTAGCCTTGCCCTTCGGAATGGCTGATGTTGCCGCCGGGCGCGTCGATCACGCGGCCATCCGTGCTGATATAGGCGCTGCGCCACAGCGCCCATTGCATGTCGTCCTGTTGCGCGACGGCTGCCCCGGGGCGCACCGCAGCGGCGAACGCACCGATCAGAACCCAGAGCCAGGCCGTCCGCATCACATCCCCCTCAGCGCTGTTCGCGGACGCCGAGGCGCCCCAGCAGCATGTGCGTCACGCCTGCCGCCACTGCCGACAGGACGAGAATCGCGATGGTCCACGCCATGCCGTTCCGCGAGA
>NZ_JBYRFX010000905.1:0-7261 GCF_057815775.1 Inquilinus sp. | reverse complement strand
GCAGGTCTATGTGCTGGACGAGGCGCTGCGGCCGGTGCCGGTCGGCGTGCCCGGCGAACTCTATGTCGCCGGCTTAGGCCTGGCGCGCGGCTATCTCAACCGCCCAGGCCTCACCGCCGAGCGCTTCGTCGCCTGCCCCTTCGGCCCCCCGGGCCAGCGCATGTACCGCACCGGCGATCTCGGGAAGTGGCGCACCGACGGCGCCCTCGACTTCATCGGCCGCACCGACCACCAGGTCAAGATCCGCGGCTTCCGCATCGAGCCCGCCGAGATCGAAACCGCTCTCGCCTGCCTGCCTGGCGTCGCTCAGGCCGCCATCATCGCTCGCGAAGACAAAGCCGGCCTGAAGCAGATCATCGGTTATGCCGTGCCCGCGGCTGGGGCGGCCCTCGACCCCGCCGCCCTGCGCCACGCCCTGGCTGCGACCCTGCCCGACCACATGGTCCCGGCCGCCATCGTTCGGCTCGACCGCCTGCCCCTCACGCCCAACGGCAAGCTCGACCGCAAAGCCCTGCCAGCGCCGGACTTCACCGCCGGTCCGGGACGTGCACCCCGCACACCGCAGGAAGAAATCCTCGCTGCCCTCTTCACCGAAATCCTCGGCCTCGACACACTCTCCGTCGACGACAGCTTCTTCGATCTCGGCGGCGACAGCATCCGCTCGATCCAGCTGGTCAGCCGCATCCGCAAGGCCGGGCTGGTCATCACACCCCGCGACGTCTTCCAGCACCAGACCGTCGCCGCCCTGGCGGGCATTGCCCGGCCGCTCGATGCCGGCGCAGCGATCGTTCCCGATACCCCGACCGGTCCTGTGCCGGCGACCCCGATCATCGCCGAGATGCAGGAGCGCGGCGGTTCGATCGCCCGGTTCAACCAAGCCATGCTGCTGCAGGTGCCGGCCGATCTGCAGGAAGCCCATCTCGCCGACGCCCTGCAGGCTGTGCTCGACCATCACCATGCCCTGCGCCTGCGCCTGACCGGGGCGGGGCTGGAAATCCCGCCGGCCGGCAGTGTCGAGGCCGCGCGCTGCCTGCGCCGGGTCGGCTGGTCCGGACCAGAGCAAACATCACGGGATATCCTGATCGAGACTGAGGCGCGGGCTGCCGAAGGCCGCCTCGATCCCGCGGCCGGGCAGATGGTGCAGGCGGTGTGGTTCGATGCCGGCCGTGCCCTGCCCGGGCGGCTGCTGCTGGTCATCCATCACCTCGCGATCGACGGCGTTTCCTGGCGCATCCTGGTGCCCGACCTGCAGGCGGCCTGGCAGACCACCGCGGCCGGGCGCTTGCCGGTTCTCGATCCCTCCGGTACATCGTTCCGCCGCTGGTCACAGATCCTGGCCGAGGAGGCGCGCAGCCCGGCCCGGCTGGCCGAGCTGCCGCTGTGGCAGGAGATCCTGGCCCCGGGCGAGCCGCAGTTCGCCGCCGATCCGGCACAAGGCACCGCCGGACACCGGAGATCGTTCGACCTGACCCTGCCGGCCAACATCACCCTTCCCCTGCTGACGCGGGTGCCGGCCCTGTTCCATGGCCGCGTCAACGACGTGCTGCTGACCGCCTTCGCGCTGGCCGTCGCCGCCTGGCGCCGGCATCGCCAGCCCGGCCGCACCGATGTTCTGATCGCTCTCGAAGGCCATGGCCGTGAAGAGATGGCGAAGGCCGATCTCTCCCGCACGGTCGGCTGGTTCACCAGCCTGTTTCCCGTGCGCCTCGACCCCGGCGCGCTGGATCTCGATCAGGCGCTGGCCGGCGGACCCGCGGCTGGCCAAGCCCTCAAGCGGATCAAGGAGCAGTTGCGCCGCCTGCCCGGCAACGGCATCGGCTACGGCCTGCTGCGCCATCTCAACCCGGATGCCGGGGCCGTCCTCGCCGGTGCTCCGGCGCCGCAGATTGCCTTCAACTATCTCGGCCGCTTCGACGCGCCGGCCGACACCGACTGGTCGCCGGCCCCGGAGGCTCTCGGCCGGGCCGCCGATGCCGACATGCCGCTCGCCCACCCCCTCGCCCTCGACGCCGTCACCCATGATCGTGCGGACGGGCCGGCGCTTGTCGCCCATTGGTCCTGGGCCGCACATCTGTTCGGGGATGAGGACATCCAGGCCCTGGCAGAGGGCTGGTTCGCGGCCCTGCGGGCTCTCGTCATCCATGCGGATCAGGCCGGTGCCGGGGGCTTCACCCCGGCCGACATCCCGCTGGTGCGGCTCGACCAGTCCGGCATCGAGCGGATCGAAGCCGCCTATGCGCCCGTCGGCGATATCCTGCCGCTCGCACCGCTGCAACAGGGGCTGCTGTTCCAGGCCCTGTACGCCCAGGGCCAGGTCGACGCCTATCACGTCCAGCTCCATTTCGACCTGGACGGGCCGCTCGATGCCAACATCCTGCGCCGCGCCGCGGAGACCCTGCTGCACCGGCACCCCAATCTGCGCGCCGCCTTCGTGCATCGGGACCTGGACGAGCCGGTGCAGGTCATCCCGCGCGATGTCGTCCTGCCCTGGCAGGATGCCGACCTGGCCGATCTCGAGCCCGACGAGCAGGCCCAGCGCCTCGCGCTGCTGCTGGCCGAGGACCGCCAGCGGCCGTTCGACCCGGCCCGCCCTCCGCTGCTGCGCGTCCTGCTGATCCGCCTGGCGCCCGGCCGGCACCGGCTGGTCCTGTCCAACCACCATCTGATCCTCGACGGCTGGTCGATGCCCCTGCTGGTCGGGGAGCTGTTCCGGCTGTACCGGCACGGCGGGGACGACACGAGCCTGCCGCGGCCGGCGCCGTATCGTGACCACCTGGCCTGGATCGCCGCCCAGGATCGCGCCGCCACCGAACAAGCCTGGCGCGACCATCTCGCCGGCATCGAAGGGCCGACGCGGGTGGCGCCGGAGCGGCCCCTGGCGACCGTCACCCCCGAACTGTTCGACACGGCCCTGTCCCTCGCGCAGACCGAGGCCCTGGGCCGGCAGCTTCGCCGCAGCGGCCTGACCCTGAACACCGCGATCCAGGCCGCCTGGGCGCTGCTGCTGGCCCAGATCACCGGCCGCGACGATGTCGTGTTCGGCATCACCGTGGCCGGCCGGCCGCCGGAGCTGCCCGGCGTCGAGAGCATGATCGGGCTGCTGATCAACACCCTGCCGCTGCGGCTGAAGCTCGATCCGCGCGAGACGCTGCTTACACTCATGAGCCGGTTGCAGGACGAGCAGGCTCGGCTTATGGCGCATCAGCAGATCAGCCTGACAGAATTGCATCGCATCGCCGGGCATGCCGAGCTGTTCGACACCAGCATCGTGTTCGAGAGCTTCCCGACCGACGCGATCTCCTCGGCCGAGCTGGCACCGGGGCTGCGCCTCGCCGCCACCGGCCATCACGGCGGCGATGCCAGCCACTACCCGCTCGGGCTGCTGGCCGCACCGGGGCCGCGGTTGCAGATCCGGCTCGGCTATCGGCCCGACCTCTACGACCACGCCGGCATCGCGGCCCTGGCCGGCCGCCTGGTCCGGGTGCTGGAGGCGATGGCCACCGATCCCGGCCGAAGCCTCGGCGACCTCGACCTGCTGCTGCCCGAGGAGCGCCACCGCCTGCTGGTGGAGTGGAACGACACGGCACGGCCGATGCCCGGCGCCACGTTGCCGCAACTGTTCGAGCAGCAGGTGGCACGGACGCCCGAGGCCGCCGCCGTGGCGTTCGAGGGGCTTTCGCTCAGCTATGCCGAGCTCAACGCCCGCGCCAACCGGCTCGCCCACCATCTGATCGCACGCGGCATCGGGCCCGAGGATCGCGTCGCCCTCGCCCTGCCGCGCTCGATCGAACTCGTTGTCACCCTCATCGCCATTCTCAAGGCCGGCGCTGCCTATCTCCCGCTCGATCCGGATTATCCGGCCGATCGGCTACAGCTCATGCTGGAGGATGCCAAACCCCGGGCCGTGATCACCACCGGCGCCGTCCTGCAGCAGGGCCTGCCGACCGGTGACCTGCCCCTGATCCTGCTCGACATGGCGGAGGAACTCGCAGGCGGGCCCGACACCGATCCGACCGATCGCGACCGCACCCGCCCGCTCCGGGGCCATCACCCTGCCTATGTCATCTACACCTCGGGCTCCACCGGCACGCCCAAGGGCGTGGTGGTGAGCCATGCCGCGATTGCCAATTCGACGGCATCGCGGGATTTCTACCATCGCGACGGCGCGGCGGTGTTCCTGCTGCTCTCGAGCATCAGCTTCGACAGCTCGGTTGCCGGCGTTTTCGGAACATTGCTGCACGGCGGGACGCTCGTGCTGCCTGCCGGCAACCTCGATCCCCAGGCGATATCGCGGATCATCGTCGCGGAAAGCGTGACCCACACCCTGCTGGTGCCGTCGCTCTTCCAGGTGATCGCCGAGGCTTATGACACCGGGGCGGGGACTCTCAAGACCGTCGTACTGGCGGGCGAGAGCCGGACCGAGGATCTGTTGCGGCGCTATGCCGGAAAATTCCCGGACACCGGGTTCTACAACGAGTACGGCCCGACCGAGAACGCGGTCTGGAGCACGGTCGCCCGGATCGACACGGAAGCGGCTGACCCGTCATCGATCGGCCGTCCCATCTGGAACACGCAGGCCTATGTGCTGGACGGGTCGCTGCGGCCGGTGCCGGTCGGCGTGCCGGGGGAGCTCTATGTCGCCGGCGCCGGGCTGGCGCGCGGCTATCTGAACCGCCCCGGCCTGACCGCCGAACGCTTCGTCGCCTGCCCCTTCGGCCCGGCAGGGCAGCGCATGTACCGCACCGGCGATCTCGCCCGCTGGCGGCCTGATGGCACTCTCGACTTCCTCGGCCGCACCGACCACCAGGTCAAGATCCGCGGCTTCCGGGTCGAGCCCGGCGAGATCGAAAGCGCCCTCACGCGGCTGGCCGGCGTCGCCCAGGCCGCCGTGATCCCGCGGCAGGACCAGGTTGGATCCCAGCAGTTGGTCGGCTATGTCGTGCCCGAGATCGGTTCTGCCCTCGATCCCGCCGCCCTGCGCCGGTCTCTCAATGAGACGCTGCCCGACCACATGGTCCCGGCGGCGATCGTTGTGCTGGACCGTCTGCCGCTGACGCCGAACGGCAAGCTCGACCGCAAGTCCCTTCCCGCGCCGGACTTCACCGCCGGGCCGGGCCGCGCCCCACGGACGCCACAGGAAGAGATCCTCGCCGCCCTGTTCGCCGAGACCCTCGGCCTCGACGCCGTCTCCATCGACGACAGCTTCTTCGACCTCGGCGGCCACTCCATCCTCGCCACCCGCCTCGTCAGCCGCATCCGCTCCGCCCTCGGCACCGAACTCCCCATCCGTGCCCTGTTCGAAGCCCCCTCCGTCGCAAGGCTGGCCGAGACGCTGGGACAGGGCGGCACCGCCCGGATCGCGCTCGCCGCGCAGGCGCGGCCCGACCATCTTCCTCTGTCCCCAGCCCAGCAGAGGTTGTGGTTCCTTCATCGCCTGGAAGGGCCCAGCCCGACCTACAACATCCCCATGGCGTTGCGGCTGGACGGCGTGCTGGACGCCGTCGCCCTGGAGGCAGCGCTGGCCGATCTGGTCGCCCGCCACGAGAGCCTGCGCACGCTGTTCCCGGATGCCGACGGTTCCCCTCAGCAATTGACCCTTGGCGCGGACGATTCCCGGGCTCGGCCGGCGCTGGAGCGGGTCGACGCGGACGAGGATCGCTTGCCGGATCTGCTGCGGCAGGCTTCCAGCCATGCCATCCGGATCGAACAGGAAATTCCGCTTCGCACGACCCTGTTCCGCCTGGGCGAGCACAGCCACGTCCTGCTGCTGCTGGTGCATCACGTCGCCTCCGACGGTGCCTCTCTCGCGCCGCTGATGCGCGACCTCACTTTGGCCTATGCCGCTCGGCTGCAAGGCTCGGCCCCGGAGTTCGTGCCGCTGCCCGTGCAATATGCCGACTACACGCTCTGGCAGCGCGACCTCCTCGGCGACGACCACGATCCCGACAGCCTGATCGCTGCACAGGCCGCCTATTGGCGACAGCAGCTCGCCGGGTTGCCCGACTGCATCGCCCTGCCCAGCGACCGCCCCAGGCCTGCCAGACCCACTCATCGCGGCGGCCATCTACCGATCGCTATTCCTTCTGAGCTGCACCAGAAGCTCCGCGGCCTCGCCCGCGCCTCCGGCACCAGCCTGTTCATGCTGCTGCAGACCGGCCTCGCCCTGGTCCTCTCCAGGCTCGGTGCCGGAGACGACATCGCCATCGGCTCGCCCATCGCCGGCCGCACCGACGAGGCCCTCGACGATCTCGTCGGCTTCTTCGTCAACACCCTCGTCCTACGCACCGACCTCTCCGGCAATCCCTCCGTCGCTGATCTCATCGCCCGTGTCCGCGACACCTCCCTCGCAGCCTATGCCCATCAGGACCTGCCCTTCGAGCGCCTGGTCGAGATCCTCAACCCCACCCGGTCCCAGACTCATCACCCGCTGGTCCAGGTCATGCTGGTCCTGCAGAACACGGCTCAGCCCAGCCTCGACCTTCCAGGCCTTGTTGCAGTCCCCGAGCCCCTCGGCAGCGATATCGCCAAGTTCGACCTCACCCTCAGCCTCGCCGAGACACCCGGAGGCCTCGAGGGTGTCCTCGAATACGCCACCGATCTCCACGACCGCAGCAGCATCGAGATCCTGGCCAGCCGCTTCGTCCGCGTGCTGGAGGCCATGGCGGAGGAGCCTGCGCAGGCCATTGGCGACATCGAACTTCTCACCTCAGAGGAACGTCATCGGCTGCTGATCGAGTGGAATTCGACCGCTCAGCCGATGCCCGAGACCACCCTGCCCGAGCTGTTCGAAGCCCAGGTGGCAAGGACCCCGGAGGCGTCGGCGCTGGTGTTCGAGGGGGTCTCGCTCAGCTATGCCGACCTCAACGTCCGCGCCAACCGTCTCGCCCATCACCTGATCGGCCTCGGCATCGGACCCGAGGATCGCGTCGCGCTGGCCCTGCCCCGCTCGATCGAACTGGTCGTCGCCCTCCTCGCCATTCTCAAGGCCGGCGCCGCCTATCTGCCGCTCGATCCGGATTACCCGGCAGAGCGCCTTCGCTTCATGCTCGCCGACGCCGGCCCCAGGGCGATGATCGCCATCGGCGGTGGCCTGCCGACAGAGGGACTGCCCGTCATCCGGCTCGATCGCCTCGATATCGCCGGACCCGGCACCGATCCGACCGATGCCGACCGGGCGGCCCCGTTACGGCCCAACCACCCCGCCTATGTCATCTACACCTCCGGCTCCACCGGCACCCCCAAGGGGGTCGTCACCACCCAT
>NZ_JBYRFX010000904.1:0-1689 GCF_057815775.1 Inquilinus sp. | reverse complement strand
TAGGATTCCAGCGCCAGCAGCGGCGCAGCGGCTGTGCTGATCCGGCCGCGACTGGCCGGCTGCACGGGCGCCGGCGGGGCGGCGCTGTCGATCCTGGGGTCATGCATCCACCGGGTTTAGTACGGTGATCATGACCGGATGATGACACCGGCCGCCGAGGCCGCCGGACCGCGCCGACGTCACCGAAAAAGCCCGCGTTGTGCCAGCCTTCTTCATGTCCAGAACGACGCCGAGACTTAGTGGCTGGCCGACCGGTTTCGAAAGGCCGCCGCCTGAAACAGCCGATGCATGGCAGGGAGCCATTCAGACATCTATTGATCCGCCTGAACTCGTTCGCAGTTCGATACTTAGGTCTAGGTGTCCCCTACGGTTCGGTGACCTGAACCGCACCACCGTTGGATGGCGATTATTCCGCGCGAGAACCATCTTCATGGCCACTCCATGACCCTACAAATCCGGAGGAGGCCATGTTGGAGCAGGTCAGGCGACACCGTTCGATGCGATGCCGGGACGGTGAATGCGTGGCTCTCCACCCGGACTTCGCTGAGCGTTTCGATCCGGCACGACGAGGGCGCCGGCACGCTTGACGGATGGATATAGCCCTTTGGGGCCGTCGATCAGCGCTGCACTGCCGAGCGGATGATCGTCGCCGCGTTCCTGAAGCACCACCCGTTTCGGCCCGGATTGCCGCGGGCTGCCGGAGGAGCCGATGGCAGAGGAGACTGAAAATGTTCGTCCAACCATCCCGTCACGTTTCGAACGATAACGTCGCTTGCGCGAGTTCCGACGACAACCTTGGTGACAGCCCGGACTCCGGGCACCCGGACCGCGCGGACAGCCACGGCGCAAGTCACGCGCAATCGGCCTTCGGAATAGCAAGGAGGATCTGGAGCGCATGGCTGGACCATGTCGTCTTCGTAAGAGCGCAGTCGGCGCTTGAAGCCTTGGATGACCGCTCATTGCAGGATCTGGGGATCAGCCGAAGCGAGATTCATGTCGCGGTGAGGCGTGGCCGCGACGCCGCGGTACCGCCTGGGCAATCGCGGTGATCTGCGCCACCGGCGAGACTGTCACCGTTCCCGGCCACGCCGTCGCATGACGGACGGGGACGAGCGAGGCCAGATCTCGACCAAGCCCGCCCATCTTGTGCGGCGCCGGACCCGTTCTTCTCCAGCATAACCCTCAGGCTGGGACGGCGGCGTCGACATGCCGGGCCACAAGCTCGCGCAGCTGCGCCATCTCCTCCGGCTTCAGATCGGTCAGCGGCGGGCGTACCGGGCCGGCGGGGCGGCCGGTCACGGCCAGGCCGGCCTTGATGATCGACACGGCATAGCCCTTGCCGCGGTTCCGGATCGCCAGCAGCGGGTAGTAGAAGTCGCGCAGCAGCGTGTCGGTGGTGGCCGTGTCGCCGTCGCGCAGGGCCCGGTAGAAGCGCTGCGCCAGCTCCGGCACGAAGTTGAACACGGCCGAGGAATAGGTGGTGACGCCGGCGCTGAAATAAGGCGCCGCGAACACCTCATGCGTCGGCATGCCGCCGATATAGGCCAGGCGGCTGCCCATCCGGCGGGTGATCTCCAGCACCTGGTCGACCTGGCCATGGCCGTCCTTGAAGCCGACCAGGTTCGGGCAGGCGTCGCACAGCCGGGCGATGGTGTCGGCCGACAGCACCGCATTGTCACGGTTGTACAC
>NZ_JBYRFX010000903.1:0-2560 GCF_057815775.1 Inquilinus sp. | reverse complement strand
GGATTGGGCGGCGCTGGAGCTGGAGGTGCTGCACGATCTGGCGCGGATCGGCAATTCCATCTCCGAACAGCTGAACCAGGGATATGCGGCAACCGCCGCCGCCCTGCCCGCCGGATCCCCCGCACGGGTCAGGGCCGACCGCGAGGTCACGCTGGCCTTCATGCGTCTCTCGCGTGCCGTGCGCCTGACCATGGCGATGTTCGGCCGGGTGCGGCAGGCCCGTGAGGCCCTGGCCGCCGGCACGGCGTTGCCGGCCGGACCGGCGCGGCCGCCCACCGGGTCATCCCAACGCGCCGTCGAGGCGATGGTCCGGGCGCTTGAGGCCCGGACACTGGATTTCGACGCCGAGGGCGATGATTTCGACGACGACGATCTCGACGACGAAGAGGATCTGTTCGACGACCTGTACGACGGGCCCGACCCGGCCGAAGCGCCGGACCGGGAAAGCCTGACCGAGCTCGCGGATTTCGGCTTCTCGCTCGACCGCTGCGGCCCCGGCGAGGTCATCGCCCGGATCTACCGCGACCTGGGCCTGCCCCCTGACCCGGTCCGCTGGCCGCAAGCGTGGCCGGCATCGCGACCCGGGGACGGCACCCCAAGCGACCCTGCGGCCTCGGAGAGTCCGCCCGATCCGCGGCCCGAGGACGGGCCCAGGACGGCCCTGTCCACACGATCCGGCCCGGCCGGCGGGGCCCCTCCGGTTCAGCCGCCGCCCCACCGGGATCCCCCGGCCGGCGGGCCCGCCCCACCGGGCCGGCGGCGTGGGCCGTCGGACGACAGCAGCTAAATCACACCCTCGGCAAGATGATGAGAGGCCGGACGGCTCTCTTTCACTCTCCCCCTCCCCTTGCGGGAGGGGGCAGGGGGAAGGGTTGCGCGCGTCCGCGCGCGAATGGCCAGGGGTCTTGTCGGCAGGAGCTGCTTTTCTGCCGGCACGGCTCGCCCGATCGGAGAAAACCCCCTCCCCCTATCCCCTCCCGCAAGGGGAGGGGGGACTCAATTATGTGTTCCGTCCACTCATCTTCCGGCCCGGGCCCCAAAAACAGAAAAGCCCGGCACAGGCCGGGCTTTTCCGAGATCCGAAGGGGCGAAGGGCTTACGCGGCGTCCTTCACCATGCTGCGCAGCACGTATTGCAGGATGCCGCCATTCTTGAAGTACTCCAGCTCGTCCAGCGTATCGATGCGGCTGAGCAGGGTGAGGTCCTGGCGGCTGCCGTCGGTGCGGGTGATGGTCAGCACCATCTCCTGGCGCGGCTTCAGCCCTTCGGCGATGCCGAGGATGTCGAAATGCTCGGTGCCGTCCAGCTTCAGCTCGGCCCGGGTGGTGCCGCCGGTGAACTGCAGCGGCAGCACGCCCATGCCGACCAGGTTGGAACGATGGATGCGCTCGAAGCTCTCGGCCACCACCGCCTTGACGCCGAGCAGGCGGGTGCCCTTCGCCGCCCAGTCGCGGCTGGAACCGGTGCCGTATTCCTTGCCGGCGATGATGACCAGCGGCACGCCCTCGGCCTGGTAGCGCATCGACGCGTCGTAGATCGGCAGCATTTCGCCCGAGGGCTGGTGCTTGGTGAAGCCGCCTTCGACGCCCGGCACCAGCTCGTTCTTGATGCGGATGTTGGCGAAGGTGCCGCGCATCATGACTTCATGGTTGCCGCGGCGGGCGCCGTAGCTGTTGAAGTCGAGCGGCCGGACCTGGTGCTCCAGCAGGTAGTCGCCCGCCGGGCTGTCCTTCTTGATCGAACCGGCCGGCGAGATGTGGTCGGTGGTGACGCTGTCGGCCAGCACGGCCAGCAGGCGGGCGCCGCGCATGTCGTTCAGCGGCTCCGGCTCCTTCTTCATGTCGGTGAAGAACGGCGGGTACTGGACGTAGGTCGAGCCCGGATCCCAGTCGTAGGTCTCGCTCTCGACCGTGTCGATGCTGCGCCACTCCAGCGGGCCTTCGAACACATTGGCGTAGCGGCTCCGGAACATCTCCGGCGTCAGGCAATGCTCGATCGTCTCGGCGATCTCGCGGCTGGTCGGCCAGATGTCCTTGAGATAGACCGGCTGACCATCGCTGCCCGTCCCCAGCGGCTCGGTGGTGATGTCCTTGGCGATCGAGCCGAGCAGGGCGTAGGCCACCACCAGCGGCGGCGAGGCCAGGTAGTTCGACCGCACATGCGGGCTGATGCGGCCCTCGAAGTTGCGGTTGCCCGACAGCACGGCCGAGACGTTCAGGTTGCCCTTCTCGACCGCGGCGGCGATCTCGTCCGGCAGGGGGCCGGAATTGCCGATGCAGGTGGTGCAGCCATAGCCGACGGTGTTGAAGCCGATGGCGTCGAGGTCGACATTCAGGCCGGCGGCGGTCAGGTACTCCGTCACCACCTGGCTGCCGGGGGCGAGCGAGGTCTTGACCCAGGGCTTGCGGGTCAGGCCGCGCTCCCGCGCCTTGCGGGCGACCAGGCCGGCCGCGACCATCACCGACGGGTTCGAGGTGTTGGTGCAGCTGGTGATCGCCGCGATCACCACGTCGCCCTGGTCGAGGCTGTGGTCCATGCCGTCGATCTTGGTCGGGTTCGG